>DATHLW010000182.1:0-4344 GCA_035487675.1 Mucilaginibacter sp.
CCAGACAAGAGTTATGAGCAATTTAACAGCAAAATTAAGCTGCCTGATTATTATATGGGTAGTATGCAACGAGAAACGGACATTGAAAAATAAGCTTGCTATTTCGCAAACAACTGCCCAATATCTTTAAATGCTTTAAACTCCAAAGCATTACCTGATGGGTCCTGGAAAAATAGAGTAGCCTGTTCTCCCGGAAGCCCCTTAAACCGGATATAAGGTTCAATAATGAATTTCACCCCATGTTTTTTAAGCCGGTCGGCTAGTTTTTCCCACTCATACCATTCCAATACTACACCAAAATGCGGTACCGGAACGTCATGCCCATCAACGGGATTGGTATGATGCTCGGCTACGTTTGCCGGTTTGGGTTTGTAGTGAATCACAAACTGGTGGCCATACAGGTTAAAGTCGGTCCAGAGTTTATCAGTACGCCCTTCGCTGCAGCCCATAACTTCACGGTAAAATTTTCGGGCCTCTTCCAAATCGTATACCGGTACAGCAACGTGAAATGGCGTTATTTTATGCATAAATCTGTATCTTCATTAGAATACAATTATAATCATCAATTGTAAATTATGTGCAGTAAATAATTAAGCTCAATATTGCCATATTTGTTCTGTATGAATAACATCTGTTTAATTGAGGACGAGCAAAAGGTCGCAGCTTTTATCACAAAGGGGTTGGAGGAACATGGGTACAGCGTAAAAACGGCAGGGGATGGGGTAACAGCTCAAAAACTACTGCAACAAGAACAGTTTGATCTGTTGATAATGGATGTGATGCTCCCTGATACCAATGGTATTGAATTGTGCCGGCAGATCAGGCAAAAGGACAGTAACACACCTATACTAATGCTCACTGCTTTGAACCAGGTGCACGATAAGGTATCGGGTTTGAAAGCGGGTGCCGACGATTACCTTGTAAAACCTTTTCACTTTAGTGAGCTGCTTGCACGTATGGAGGCATTGATGCGCCGGAATAAGAACGTTGAAGGCAATCATTCACTTATTTTTGAAGATTTAAAACTTGATACCTGGAGCAAAACCGCAGAGAGAGGTGGCAAAAAAATTGTCCTAACCGCAAAAGAATATACTCTACTGGAGCTTTTTATGCAAAATCCCAATAAGATATTATCCCGGGAATATATTGCCGAAAAAGTATGGGAAATAGGCTTTGATACCGGAACGAACTTTATTGACGTGTATGTAAACTACCTTCGAAAGAAAATAGAAAAGGATTTCAAAAGCAAACTGATCCATACGGTAATAGGGATGGGGTATATTTTAAAACAAGCTGGCAAATAATGAAAATAAGGGACCGCCTTGCACTTTATTTTACGCTCATTAGTGCGGTGATCCTGCTTATTGCACTGGGAATTATCCTTATCACATTCAATTCATTTGCTAAAAACGATTTTTATGGCCGTTTAATGGATCGTGCCAAAGTGGCTGCACAGCTATACCTTGAGGCTGATGAGATATCTCCCGATTCATTGAACCATGTCCGCGAACGTTACCTTAAACAATTGCCCGGCGAGGTAACGCGTATTTACAACGATAATAATACCGCATCATTTATAAAGGACAGGGAACAATACTGGAGTAACGATGTGATCAACATGGTGCGAAAACGTAAGGAAGCTGAGCTTACTGAGGGTAGCAGGCAAACTGTGGGCATTTATTATAATGACAACCAGGGTAATTTTGTGATACTTACATCTGCTGCAGATGTACAAGGGCACCAGCGTATAGACGACCTGGTTGAAATTATGCTGATCATGTTTGCATTGGTGATCTCAGGATTATTTTTTATTGGCAGATTGTTTGCAAAAAAAGCACTCGAACCTATAGACGATATGATAGGACAGATGCAGCAGGTGCACGCAGGCAACTTGAGCTTCAGGATAACTGAAGGCAATGGTAAGGACGAGATCAGCGAACTTGCACAAAACTTCAACAAACTTTTAAAACACCTGGACAATGCTTTTGAGATGCAGCAAACTTATGTTACCAATGCTTCGCACGAATTAAAAACGCCCGTAACAAGTATAATCGGTGAGATAGAAGTTGCACTAAGCAGGACGCGTACGAATGAAGAATACCAGCAGGTTTTAAAATCGGTGCTGATTGATGCAGAAGACCTTAATGAAACCATTACGGGATTGATGGAGTTGGCACAAGTGGATATGGGCTATACCCAGGCGGCATTAGACCTGGTTGCTATCGATGAACTCATATGGGAGCTGGCCGATTACTGGACCAATAAATTGGGTAAGGGGCTTTTTGTTGTAAGTATACAGCATTTGCCTGCTGATCCGGAGAAATTGCAGATACCAGCCAACAAGGCTTTGCTTACCATTGCCATGAATAATATCATCAGCAATGCTTACAAGTTTTCAAATAACCGACGTGTACAGTGTGACCTGTATGCTGATGATAGCCAGATAAGTGTCACTATCATTGATTCAGGTGTTGGTATCCCTGTTGATGAGCAGGAGAAGGTTTTCGAATCGTTTTACAGGGGATCTAATGTAAAGAATCTCCAGGGTAGCGGTATAGGCTTGTATATTACAGGCAAAATAATTCAATTGTATAATGGCAGGATCAATATAAAATCAGAACAAGGCAAAGGAACCGCTATCACTATTCAGTTCTCTACAGCGCTGGTTAATTAACTGTATTTAGTTTTTTAGGATAAATAATCAAAGCGATACCAGGCAGTAGAACTGCGCTTAACCCTACCAGTTCACCTGCTAAAGCTCCCAATAAACAACCGATCAGGAAGCCACCAAGTGTGTAAGACTGATTTTTAAAACTTTGCAGAATTAAGTCGTTGTTGAATTTAGTCTTGATTATTTCCCACAGATCAAGTGCAGCCTGGGTGACATTGCCGGTCATCATAGTTGTTGGCCCATAGGTTTCCTTACTGAAAAGTTTACCGAATGCATTTTGCAGCCCCATGGCAAAAACCACAGGCATTATTATACTATACTCTATCCATACTGAATTGAAGTGCTGAAATTTCAATACAAGCATAATCAACCCGGTAATTGCCAGGATCATACCTTCGGCTAATAAAATTGAGCACTTGTTGGCTGTTCTGGCAATAATCCATCCGCCGGTAATCACAGCTATTATAAATACCGGAAAAGATGCCAGCTTCATCCATGATGATGCATCAGCCCCTTTTATAATATCATAAGCGAGCACTATAAAATTGCCCGTAACGTGTGCGGAAAATTCCTGTGAAGTGACAAAGGTCAGCGTATCGCAAAAACCCGCCACTGTTGCTAATAACAAGGTAAAATTGCGTATGGCATTTTGCTGGTCCATGCTTTCAAAAAATAGAATCAGCATAAAAATATACAAAAAAAAGATACAGCTTACATTAACTTAAGCAGACATATTGTGTGTCAATTTAAATTCTAATCCCATTCTAATGTCGCTTTAATTCTGCTCTAACGCCGTCTGGATACCTTTGCGCAAAGAATAATTTATGTTGCAAAAATTTATCCGGACATTCTTATTGCTGCAAATAGCATGTGTTGCTACCGGGGTCCCTGTGTTTGCGTTTGCACAAACCCCGGTTAGCGATACCCTTAAGCTGACAGTAAAACAGACCGAAGACCAATTCATAAAAAACAACCTTAGCCTGATTGCCCAGCATTATAACATTGGCATAGCCGAGGCACAGGTAATAACGGCTAAATTGTTCCCTAATCCTGATTTTACTTTTTCTACCGGGTTATATGACCCCGCTACCCATAAGTTTTTTGATCACAGCGCCGGTCAGGATGAATATGCGGGTAGCTTCTCCCAGTTGTTTACCACTGCCGGGAAACGAAATAAAAACATTCAGTTGGCGAAGATTGGTGTTGAGCAGGCGAAATTTCAATTTTTTGATTTATTAAGAACGCTAAAGGCTTCGCTTCGCAGTGATTTTTTCACCATTTACTTTCAGCAGCAATCTGCAAAAGTGTATGATGTTGAGATCCATACCCTGCAACAAATACTAAAGGTGTACAAGGAGCAAAATGCAAAAGGCAATATCGCCGAAAAAGATGTGTTGGGTATTCAATCCCAATTATACTCTTTGCAAGCCGAACAGGCAGCGCTGGTGGTGGGGATCGATGCAAGTATAAGCCAACTCCAATTATTGATCAGGGCGAAACCGGGCACCTATATCGAAACAGAATATGATTATCAGTTAGATGGTAAGGACGTATTGAGTACGGTGCCTTATCAAAAATTGCTTGATTCAGCCTACGCCAACCGCTACGATTTGCGGCTTGCCAAATCCGCTGTTGTATACAACGACATGAATTTAAAATATCAAAAAGCCCTG
>DATHLW010000183.1:0-3430 GCA_035487675.1 Mucilaginibacter sp.
GGCGTATTATATTGTCCATCCACTTTGTTATCGTGGTATTGTCGTTCATATACAGCAAAGATTCGTGAAATGCGGGTATTGAATCCGTTCATATTTAGTTCACTATGAACCCAAAGCAGGATAAGCAAGCTGCAAGCCAACCCCAATGAAAGGCCCATTATATTAATCAGGGAAAATATCTTCTCTTTCTTGAGGTTCCGCATCGCAACCTTGAGATAGTTTTTAAGCATGACCAAATTACAGTTTATATGTAAAAGAATTTATGACTCCCTATACATGGCCAGAAAATACTATAAAGTATCACATAGATTTGCAATTGTTGCATAGCTGCGCAACTATTTTTTTTTGGTCAAAAGCAATTGAATTCAGGTTCATTTGTCTTTCAGTTTGTCTAATCTTTTTCTTATCTCAGGATTGTCCCTTATTGCTACTTCTGTTTCCAGGCATTCGATTTCCTTCTCCTTAATATCATCACATTCTCCATCCTTGTAATTTGATCGTAAAACTAAACGATATAACAAAGGCGGGTATACCCCCAAAAGGGGGATATTGTTAGCCTGCCTATACCACTCGTCCAAATCCCCCCAAATGGGTGATAACTGCCAGCTTAACTTGAGCTAATTTTGGTGCATCGGAATTTGTTAAGAGGTCGAAGTTTTAAATTATTAACAGCAGAATCTATTCGTTCACACAAATATCATTAAACATGCGTGCAAGAAAACCACTTCTTTTAGGTTTCGCTATAGCCATTTTTTCTGTTATGGCCTTTGACAAGTATCCCAAAAACAACAATGAAGCGGCATTGAAAAAAGTGCTGTTTGACTATTTTAATGGAATTAAGAATATTGACACGGCTGCAATGAACAGTGTTACCACCAGGGATATTGTTATTTATGAAGAAGGGAAAGAGTATAACAACGATAGCGTTTTTAGGGATATGAGGAGTCTCATTCCTTATAAAGTTGATTTTAAATTTGAAAATTTCAGCATTTTCGCCGACAAAAATTCAGGTTTCATGAGTTACTACGAAAACGCAAATTTTGTGGTTAGGGACACCATAAAATTCAACCTGAACTTTCTTGGCAGTGCAGCATTTAGAAAAGAGGGCGATGAATGGAAAATGTGCTTATTGCATTCAACTCAGCGATACAAAAGGAGAAGATAATAATGGCCGGGGAAGCCCCCGACCCTGACCGCTATTTGCTGCGCTGGGTCGGCGTGACCCGAACCCCCAACTGAAATCTTTGCTGCGGTCAAGTCAAATACAGGTTCAGTTGATTGGGAAACGAAGAATGCGTCTTTGATCTGGCCGGATCAGCACGTCTCCAATCCCCAGCGGAACATAATGCAATATGGCGAATATTCCCCTTATTAATATCCTGATTATTGAAGATGATCTGATACACCTGGAAACCTATCAAACTTTGATAGACCGGGAGCCAGGGCTTCACATATCCGGCACTTATACTTCATTTGAAAACGCCGAGAAAAAATTACTAGCCCATAACCCAGACGTAATATTACTTGACGTACAACTTCAGGGCATCAGCGGCATTGATGCGATCCCTTTGATCAGAAGCTACTTGCCTAAGGTAAGCATTATCATTTTGACGGTTTTTGAATCAGAAAAACAGATATTCCAGGCTTTAAATTTTGGCGCTGCGGGCTACCTAACAAAAGATAGCTCCGCAAGCAAGATCGTTGAAGCGATAAAGGAAGTTAATGAAGGCGGCGCCCCTATGAGCAAAAAAATTGCGAGGATAGTTATCAAGTCCTTCGAAAAAAACCCACGATCACCCTTATCCAAACGCGAAACAGAAATACTCGGACTAATAATGGAGGGAAAAAAAAGAAATGAAATAGGGGAGGCGCTATTTATTGCACGGGATACAGTTAAAACTCATATTAAAAACATATATACAAAACTGAATGTAAACTCCCGGTCCCATGCCATTCAAATTGCCAGGAAAGACAGGTTGGTTTAACGGCACTAGTTTTACTCTTCTCTATTTATTTTCCTATCATAGCCGGGTCGTACATATTCTTGTCAACCGGGCCGTCGGCTACCAGGTTGTGGTATATTTCAACCTGGATCAGGTGTTCGTTTATATAAACCACGCATTTGGTCTCGCTCCATCCCCCTTTTAATTTTATCTGGTCTTCAAAAGACACATCTTCTTTAGTCCCGCCGTGGTATTTGATGAAACGCAAAACGAGCATTCTTTCCTTATCTATCCAAAGCTGGTTAACCCTTTCGTCGTTTGAATTAGCGCCGATCACATATACGTCCTTTCCTTTCCACGTGTCGACATGGAATTTACCCAGATCGTAATTCAGCGACTTAAAACGGGCCAGAACATTGTCAAAGGGCATAAAATACAAGCCGCCAAGGAGAAAAATCACCCCATCGTCATTCTTAATAGTCCGGACCAATTTGTTCATACTAAAAATGTAAAGCGAATCTTTTATTTGGATGAAACCATTTCCGCTTTTTGGGCTGTCAATATCAATCCTTTGTGTTTCGGGATAAAGTATATGCTCATACCACAAATCTGACTTAACAAGGCTATCATTCTTGTATTGCTCTGTAAGTTGAGTAAAGAACAGGTTGTTATGCCATTTGCCATGGTACTTATTGTACATTTTTTGAAGGAAACCCGCAGCAGTTAAAGTTTTCGACTGGGAAAAAGATTGATAAAAAGGTAGCACGAACAGAAAAAATGTAGCGATTTTTTTCATATGACCAAATCTATTTTCAAATGTAGTCCATTATGGCACCCTTGTAAATCGCCCCGCAGGGGTGATTTTTTGGTTGCGTACAATAACCTAATATTGGCGATAATTGGCGATACCCGGAAAAACTATATTTAATTATCGATTTCCCTTTGGGTTTGTCAAATAAATATCAGCTTCAATGCAACGTATCTGTTTAAACGACGTCTGTTCAATAAAGCCCAATAAATAAAAAGTAATGATGAAGAATTATTTTAGGGCCACTTCCATTCTCTTTACCACATTATCCAGTCTCAGCACGACCCAAGCGATATGGGCGCAGAATCTGCAAAAGCAATATAATGTCGCTGACCGGACTTTTGCCACGGGGTCAGACTCCGTGAGCATTCATCTGAATGAGGTGGAAGGAGATGGGATCGTCCGGATAAAGGGGAAGACGCTTACCCTGGGGAGTATCGAGTTTGATGTAAAAGGGAAAGATGTGCTCCAGCGTAGTTTTGTCGGCATCGCTTTTCATGGTCTGGATGATACAACCTACGAAGCCGTTTACTTTCGCCCATTTAACTTCCTGACAACTGATCCGGTAAGGAAAGCCCATGCCGCGCAATATATAGCTAATCCGAAATACGATTGGGTAAAACTGCGTGCCGATTACCTTAATAAATACGAAAAACCAGTGTCGCCGGCCCCTAATCCC
>DATHLW010000184.1:0-5871 GCA_035487675.1 Mucilaginibacter sp.
CGTCAATTTGGCTTCGTCCACAATATCCTTGATCTGCATCATGGCCTTGCTGCGTGCTTCTTCACGCAGGTTATCTACCAATTGGTTTTTAGCATCCTCGGCTGATATACCGGCAATGGTTTCCAGTTGCTCTACATGCTGCTGTTTAAGGTGTTCAACCTCTTCCTGCTTTTTAACAGCAATTTCGGTCTGTCTTTCCAGGTTTTTGCGAACATTATCCAATTCAGTCTCCTTGCGGGACATGTTTTCCAGACGCTGATTATAGGATTGCTCTTTTTGTTTTACGCTGTTTTCACGCTGATTGATCGCATTGTTTTTTGAGTTAATCTCATTCTCATGCTCGGCTTTCATTTGCAGGAATTTCTCCTTAGCCTCAAGCAATTTGTTCTTTCTTAATATCTCGGCGTCATTTTCAGCATCCTTTAATATCTTTTTTACCTTATGCTGTGCAGAGGATTCCTGGTCTTTAAAAAGCTTCCTGAGCAGGAAGCGGCCGATTACTATGCCCGTAGGTACACCGGCAAGTAACCCGATAATAATGTATAGTACTGTGTTCATCTTTAAGTTTATATAAATAAAAAAACCGCAACTAACTTTTAAGTGTCATGTATTGAAAAACCTCAAGTCTCTTGGTGGGACCCGGCCATCGTTAAGTACTTTGAAAGGAAGTAACGTATGCCTTTATCAGTCCTCTGATATTGAAGCGTTAAGTTTTTAATAGTGAAACCTAAAATTTAACTGCGGTTAAATCTTAATTTGCTCGTATGTGTAAAGAACGTTATTACTTCGAGAAAAATTCAGACAGCAAATGATCTAACTGATAAACCTTGTCCGCCACATCGGTATCTTCTACCATGACTTTCTTTTCCGCTTTTAATGAGGATGTTGCATAATGTAACACCGCCATCGAAAGCAGATCCTGTTTATCCCTGACCGCATAATTTTCCTGGTATTCCTTTATCCGGTCGTTGATCAGCTTAGCTGCCCTTCGTATTATTTCTTCTTCTTCCATGTTTACCTTTAAGGGGTAAACTCTGTCAGCAATATTTATTTTTATGGAGATTTCTCCCATTTGAGCTATTCACTTTTTGCATTACTTTTTCAGTAATACAATACACTTGTCAATTTCCTGCACAAATTCGTTAATTTTTTGCTTTATGTCAAGAGTTTTTTCATTCGTCTCTGAAAACGACTTGGCTATCTTGATAACTTTTAGCTTTTGCTCCAGTTCATCGGTCTTATCTTTACTCAGTTTTAAAGCTGAATTAAGCGACTGATTCTCCAGTTTCAACAAATCGTTTTCCTCCTGCAAAGCCGAGCAAAGCTCAATCAGTCGTTCGGTTTTTTCTACAACTTTGTTTAACTGGTCAACTACTGAGGCCATATTTTAGTGATTGGTTAACTGGTGACCGGTGATCAGTAATTTATTGATCAATACAACTAATCACTAATCTCTGATCACTGATCTCTACTTTCTTATCTCCGCTCCCGCTTCTTTTCCGAAATTATAAATTAATTTTTGGATTATACTATCTATTGTTTTGTCTGTCAAAGTTTTTTCTTCGTCTTGTAAAGTAAAACTTAAGGCGTATGATTTTTTACCCGCAGGTAATTTATCCCCCTGGTAAACATCGAACACGTTGACATCCTTCAACAGTTTACGCTCAGTTTTTTGTGCGATCTGTTTTAACTGTCCAAAAGTAACCTCCGTATCTACCAGCATCGATAAATCCCGCCTTACTGCCGGGAACTTAGATACCTCCTGGTAAACAATTTTGTTTTTCTTTACGGCCGCTAAAATCATATCGAAGTTAAAATCAGCATAAAAAACTTCTTTTTCCACATCGGCTTTTTTCAACGATGCCGTAGCCACCGAACCAAATTTAACCAACTGTTTACCATTCCGCATGTATTGTAACCCAAAAGCCATCTTACTGCATGTAGCATCTTCAACAGTAATATCGCGGATATTTAACCTTTCCAATAGACCGTCAACAATAGCTTTCATCATATAGAACGAGAATTGCTGAGGTTTCTGGTTCCATTGTTCCTCTTTGTCGGCTCCTGTAAGGAATATCGAGAAGCGTTGTATTTCGATGTACTTATCATCTTTCACACTGTAAACCTTACCAAATTCATACAACTTCAGATCAGTGCTTCTTCTGTTTTGATTATAGGCAATAGCTTCCAACCCGGAGTATAACATGCTCTGGCGCAGTACATCCAGGTCGCTGCTCAATGGGTTCAATATCTTTACCGCATGGTCCAAATCGCTGGAATAAGCTGATTTGGTTAATGAATTAGATAATATTTCATTAAATCCATTCGCCGTTAAAATATCCGATATGCGATTCTGCACGTCATCTTTTTCCGGCCGCAGCGAATTATTCAGCGAAGCCCTGATCTGGGTTGGTATCTCGATATTGTTGTAGCCATAAATACGCAATATCTCCTCAATCACGTCCACCTCACGGGTAACATCAACACGATAAGGCGGTACTTTTAATGATAAGCCTTCAGCAGATTCATTAACGATCTCTATATCCAGGGCTTTGATGATCGATTTGATCTCCAGGTGCGTGATCGATTTGCCGATCAGTCTATCGACGTTTTTGTAAGTGATATCCACTTTAAAAGGTGCTATCGGGCTTGGATAGATATCAGATATTTCTGATGAAATCGTTCCGCCTGCTACCTGTTTGATCAGTAAAGCAGCATATTTTAAAGCAATTACAGTAATGTCAGGATCAGTGCCGCGCTCAAAACGGAAAGAGGCATCTGTTTTCAGTCCATGCCTTTTTGATGTTTTACGTACCCATACCGGGTTGAAGTAAGCGCTTTCCAGGAATATATTTTTGGTAGTACTTTTCACACCAGAGCCAATCCCGCCGAAAACACCTGCAATACACATAGGCTCTTCTGCATTGCTGATCATCAGGTCGTCGGCTGACAATTTACGATCAACCTCATCCAGCGTTTTGAATATGGTTCCTTCCGGACGTGTGCCAACAATCACCTTGTCACCTTTTATAGCGTCCGCATCAAAAGCATGCAGCGGCTGGCCCAAACCATGTAATACATAGTTGGTAATATCTACGATGTTGTTGATAGACCGAAGGCCAATGACACCCAGCTTTTCTTTTAGCCATTTAGGCGAATCTTTTACCTCAACGCCAGAAATGGTTAAGCTCGAATAACGTGGACAAGCAGTTGTATTTTCAACTACCACCTCAACCGGGCGGCTGTTGTTATCTACTTTGAAACCAGAAATATCTGGTTTATTGATATGCGTTTTTATGAAAGCGGCAATATCACGGGCTGTTCCCAAATGTGAAGCGGCATCGGCACGATTGGGGGTCAGGCCTATCTCGTATAGATAATCATCACTCACTTTGAAATAATCTTTGACCAGGTCACCGACCGGGGCGTCCGCATCCAGTACCATGATACCTTCGTGTGATTCACCTAAGCCGATCTCGTCCTCGGCACAGATCATTCCTTCAGATTCTTCGCCGCGTATTTTAGATTTATTGATCTTAAATGGTTCGCCTTTGATTGGGTAAACAGTCGTTCCGACTGTAGCAACCACCACTTTTTGTCCAGCAGCAACATTAGATGCACCGCAAACGATCTGCAATTCAGCACCCGTACCTGCGTCAACCTGCGTGATCTTCAACCTGTCGGCATTAGGGTGCTGACGGGTGTCTTTCACATAGCCAATAACTAAACCCTCCAGTCCGCCCGGTATAGCCTGAACTTTCTCCAAACTCTCCACCTCGAGGCCAATTCCGGTTAGGATTTGCGAAATCTGCTCAGGAGTTTTATCTGTATCAATAAATTGTTTAAGCCAATTATAGGAAATCTTCATTACAGCAAAAATGATAATCGGCAAAGATAGGATTTAGTCCGGAAGTCGGGAAGACCGGAAGTCCGAAAGATGTTTATTTAAGATTTTAGATTTACGAATTATGATTTGGTGATAATTTGCATATCTGCACATTTACATATCTGCACATCACAACAAACTTTCGTCCCCAAAACTAAAGTAACCATTATCAGTAATAATCAAATGATCAAATACCTGTATATCCAGCATCCGGCCTGCTTGTGATAGATTCTTGGTCAGACTGATATCTGACTGGCTTGGTTTTAAATTACCGGAAGGATGATTATGTATCAGTATGATCCCGCTTGCCTGGTGCTGCAAGGCAATGTGGAATATAATTTTCGGATCGGCTACTGTGCCTGAAAGTCCGCCCTTGCTGATCAGCTCTTTACTCAATACTTTACTTGCCCGGCCAAGCAGAATGATCCAGAACTCTTCGTGGTTCAGATCGACCAAGTGCCTGCGCATCAGGCTATAGGCGTCTTTGCTGCCCAGAATGGTTTCAATAGCCTTAGTTTCAATTTCGCTGCGCCTGCGGCCGATCTCTAATGCTGCGATAATGGAAATCGCTTTGGCCTCACCTATTCCCCTGAAATTAGATAGTTCCTGTATGGAAGCTTTGGCCAACCTATTCAGATCATTATCGTAATGATGAAGGATGCGCTTGCTTAATTCTACTGCTGATTCGGTGCGGCTGCCGGAGCCGATGAGTATGGCGATCAATTCCGCATCCGTAAGAGCACGCCGGCCCTGTGCACTTAATTTTTCGCGCGGACGGTCCTCTTCCGCCCATGCTTTTATGCTGATCTTGTCTTGATAAGGTTCCATTATTACACGATTAAGCGATTATAAGGATTTTACTGATAATGTCCAATTTCTCAGCTTTTAATTCTATTAAATCTGGTCAATCGTATCTAATCCCAAAATCGTGTATTAATAAAAATAGCGATGAGTTAAAACCCATCGCTATTCCCGTAAAAAGAATAATCTTTTTTATATTATTTTAAGCTGTTAACAAATTTAGTCAGCTTTGACTTATTGTTTGAAGCTTTGTTTTTGTGGATCACGTTCTTCTTAGCTAAACGGTCAAGCATCGAGATCACTTTTGCTAAAAGCGGTGTTGCTTCAGTTTTAGTAGCAGTGCCTCTTAATTTTTTGATGGCGTTCCTGGTGGTTTTAGCCTGGTATCTGTTACGCAGACGCTTCGCAGCATTTGCCCTGATCCTTTTTATTGATGATTTATGATTTGCCATTTTAGCTAATTATTCGTTTTTATTTAAGGACTGCAAATATATGACGAATATTTATAATTTCAAATGCCTTTTTAAAAATTTGTTAATTAAGTTGATTGAGTTAGAATAAGTTGATTAAGTCGACTAAAAACATACTAAATTTCAACTTAATCAACTATTCACTTAATCAACCAATCCAACTTAAATTACCATATTTGATTGTGAAATCCATCATAAGGAACCTTATCTTCATCATCATCCTCTTTTCATGCAGCTCATGGGGATTCTTTGCACATCGCCGGATTAACCACGTCGCCATATTCACTTTACCTAAAGCAATGGCTGGTTTTTATGAGGCAAATATTGATTTTATTACTGAACATGCTATTGACCCTGATAAAAAACGATACGTCGATTCACTTGAAGCACCGCGGCATTTTTTTGATGCCGATCATTACGGCAAAAGGCCATTTATGAAGATGCCTGTAAGATGGAAGGATGCCGCTAAGAAATATACTGCCGATACACTGAATAAATACGGAACCGTTCCGTGGGAAATACAATATCAGTATTTCAGGCTCGTGGATGCTTTTAAACATCATGATACAACCGATATCCTGAAAACGTCTGCAAATTTGGGGCATTATATCGCGGATGCACATGTACCCTTACACCTTACCCAAAACTTCAACGGACAGTTGACTCACCAGGATGGCATACACGCTTTATGGGAAAGTCGTCTGCCTGAATTGT
>DATHLW010000185.1:0-8130 GCA_035487675.1 Mucilaginibacter sp.
GCTGCCAGGGCCGCATGGCATTACGGGTGGTTGGTGCGCGGCCTGGATACATATGGTGGGGTTTCAGCAGGACTTGGGTTCCATCACTACGAATATGATAACCCTAATTTCTATTCTCATGATTCGGTGATCTCCGTTCCAGGAATTTTTGTCGGTGCTTCCTATTTTGTAACTCCGACGTTTGGCTTTAACGCCGAGGCCGGCCGTGATATCACTAATGTACAGATCGGGGTGGTCTTCAAATTAAATTAGACTGGATGTGTAATCCGAAGAAATTATTAATATCAAACACCGAATTTTTCGCCTTTTGCCCTTTTTTTAATGATGCTCAAGAAGGCAGTTTTGAATATCGAACGCCGAAAAAATCCTTCATCATTCAATATTGGCTATTCGGTGTTCGATATTATTAGCTCCTTAGCTTAATGACATTGTGCCTGCGGGCAGCGAGAGGCAATTATTACTTCAATGAAACATTTACACCCAGGCTAAATGTTCTGGCCCAGGGATAATAAGCCTCGCCAGCATAATTGTTGTCAATATAAGGTTGGTTTTTTGACCCGTTTGTATTTGCACCGAATAAGATATTGCTGTTTGAATAACCATTCTGCGTTCTTACTTCCGGGTCAAGCCCTTTATATCCAGTTATTACAAACAAGTTATTTGCTGCAACAAATACACGTAATGAGCTTGCAAAAGCAACACGCTTGAATGAGTAACCCAGCGTCATATTATCCATACGCAAGTAAGATGCCCCTTCAAGCCATTTGTCAGATGCCACCGGAGCATCTTTAATACCATTGGTCAAAGCTTCCTTAGTTACGTTATTTTGTGGTAAGCGGGTTGTCGTCTCAACGTTGAGTAATGTATTGTCAAACGCCTTTTGCCCATACACTCCACGTAAGGCGAAATTAAAGTTCCAGTTACCGTAGTCAAAGCTGTTGGTTATACCATAATTAAATTTAGGGCTGGGGTCAATATAGTGCCCGGCTGGATTTGGGTTTTGTTGTATCGTTTGCCCGTCAAAGGTTTGATTTCCCTGTGCATCTACGCCTGTATAATGCGGCAAATTGAATACAAAAAGACCATATCCGGGTTTTAAGAATTCAATAGGATTGGAGCTTAACCCACGGCCCTGTGCATAACCTACCGGGATCTGAGTAGGAGTTAACGTGTAAGTTTGTCCGTTATAGGTGTATTGGCCCGATAAACTGTTAACCGTAGTAGATATAAATGCAATTTGACCATTAGCTGTCCAGTTTAATTTATGTCCGGAAATGATCCGGCCCGACAAAGAAACTTCAAAACCTTTGTTAGCCAGTGAACCTAAGTTAGCCAGCACAGTGTTCGTGACAAATGGTGGTGTGGGCACGGTATAAGGAAACAACAAATTTTTTGACAGATCGTTAAAATAGTTCACATCACCGGATATGCGGCCGTTAAACAATGAAAAATCTAAACCGATATTGCGTCCTTGTCTTTTCTCCCACTGAAACAACGGATTGCCATTCTGATCAGTAGAGTTGCCGGTGACGCCATATCCTGCCCTCAGTTTAATATCGGTTATCCAGTCTGCGCTTGCCAGAATATCCTTTTTAAACCTGTAGGCGAGGCTAAGTGAGGGGAAGGAACCGTGTGTATTGTTAAATACTCCGGGTCCGTCTTCGCGTAGGGTAGCTGTAGCATAAAAACGGTCGTCATAATTATAGGCTGCCCGGCCGATAAAGGATTTTTGTTTATATTCCATTTTTAAGAAACCAGTGGCGGTAGCAAATGCAGGGCCACTGGAGTAATCCATATTGTAAGTATGATCGTTATATTCATAGGCACCCAGCAAATTCAGTGTGCTTTTGCCAAAAGTCTTATCATAATTGATATGAATATTGCCGGTGTACGAGTGCCTGTTTTCATTTGCCGTTGCAGACAGGGCTGGGTTTCCTTCAAGCGGGAAAGTAGGGACGTAGCCATTGGACTCAATTTTATTAAGCGACGCTGAACCCAGCACACCTATCTTTAAATCGTGCGTGATCGAATAATCAGCCGAGCCATTGATAAGGGTAAGGTGGTCCTTAGCGCCAAGAGTTTCCTCATTAATGTGTTCAACAGGGTTAGCCTCATCAAAATCGCTGTAGGTATAATAGGAGCCGTCAGGATTCTTAACAGGGAAAGTTGGCGGAGAGCTATAGATAAAACTAAAGTTAGAATAGTCTATAAACTTGCGTGTTGTATTAACATATTGAACGCCGGCTTTGATATCCAATTTATCGCCTATCGCTTTCAGTTCTCCGCTAAAACGCAAACCTAGTTGCTCTTTGCTATTATTTTGAATAATGCCCTGCTGATTTTGATAATTTGCCGAGGCCATGTAAGTCAGCATGTTACTACCCCCAGAGAGCGATACGTAATGCCTTTGTTGATAGGCTGTACGGCCTATGGCTTTTTGCCAATCGGTATTAGCACCTTTGTCATAAGTACTTAATGCAAAGGTACTGATCGCTGCACGATACTCATTTGGTGTGAGCAGGTCATAATACTTGCTTTGAACACTTGAACCCACCAAGCCATCATAGGATATAGTAGGACGTCCTGCCACACCTTTTTTAGTGGTAACAATAATTACACCGTTTGCACCGCGTATGCCGTAGATTGCCGCTGCTGATGCATCCTTTAAAACATCGTAAGAAGCGATATCATCCGGAGGAATATTTTGAAATTGGGCCGCATTATCTAAGATTACCCCATCTACCACAAATAACGGGGATAAATTGCCTAACAGAGATGATTGGCCCCGCAGTTGTACTGACGCTGTTTGGTTAGGGTCGCCACCTGGCTCGGTTATCGTTAAACCCGCAATTTTACCCACCAATTGATCCACCGGGTTAAAAATGGCACCCTGGTTAAAATTTTCGGGTGTTAAGGTAGCTACCGCGCCGGTAACGTCACTTTTACGTTGTGTCCCATAGCCAAAACTTATAAGAGTCGCTCCGGGGACTGGCAAACGAGGTATTGAGTCTGTTACTTTGCCAGTACCAGGTACGTTCTGGGCCATAACCGGCATAACGAAGAAGCATAGTGCGATAAAACAAGTGACTCTGAGTAAATTTTTAAAACGCATATTTTTTTGTGACAGGTTAAGGTTAATTGATACAGGGTACGGTTAATTGATTAGGTAAAGAAACAAAAATTAGATTTATTTTCATCATTATCATATGTGAGAAATAGAAAAATTATGATATTATTTATTAAGAATCGAAATAAAATACAACAGTTAGCTAAAACATCTGCCGCCCCGCTCCCTTACCACCTCGGTTTAAAATCTTAGATGTTCAAACGTTCACTCTTCAACAGGTAAAGAGTTGACATCTTCTTATTTGATTTTCTTAACTTCGTTCTATGGATGCGCAGTATATTTCGAAAATTTACGACTTCGATACAAACGACTTAAAACTTAAAGGCTTTAAGGTTTACGAAATAGAGCCTGCCGTTAACCCGGTACCATCCTATAGCCGCAGGGACTTTTATAAAATTTGTCTGGTCAACGGCAATAGCCTTATCCACTATGCCGACAAAAGCGTAGAGATGAATGGCGATTATTTATTCTTCGGGAATCCGCATGTCCCCTACTCCTCTGAATTGATCGAACCCGAACAACATGGGTTTTCGTGCCTTTTTACAGAAGAATTTCTGAAAGCACGTGACCGTACTAAAAGCATCCTGGAATCCCCTTTGTTTAAGATCGGCTGCACCCCTGTATTCTGCTTAAACCAGCAGCAAAAAGAGTTTATTACTGCACTTTTTCAAAGGATGATAACAGAACAGGACACGGATTATGTTTTTAAGAACGACCTGATCCGCAACTACATCAACCTGATCATACACGAGGCCTTAAGGATGCAGCCTTCCGAGAATTTTATCCAGCATAAAAATGCATCTTCCCGGATCACCACTTTATTTCTCGAACTGCTGGAGAGACAGTTCCCTATTGAAAGTACCAAACGCCCGCTAAGGTTAAAAACGGCTCAGGACTTTGCAACTAATCTGTCAGTTCATGTCAACCATTTGAACCGTTCAGTCAGGGAAGTTACCGGTAAGCCCACCACCGCCCATATTGCCGAACGGATAACAAGCGAAGCAAAAGCCCTGCTGCAACATACCGACTGGAGTGTTGCCGATATTGCCTATGGGCTTGGCTTTGAATACCCAACCTATTTCAATAATTATTTTAAAAGAATGACAGGTGCTGTCCCCAGGTCGCTGCGGGCATGAAAAATCAAGAGGAAATCAAAATGGAAATTAAAAAGTTTAGCCTGATATTAGCCCTGTTCACCATAATGTTATTCTCAACTAAAAACGCTTCGGCTCAGGACAAAAAAATGATCTACCGGATAGCAAGGTTGCAGATAGATTCAGCTCAGCTGGAAAACTACAAAGCCCTTCTGAAAGAGGGTGCTGAAACTGCGGTACGCGTAGAACCCGGAGTGCTGACTTTGTATGCTGTTTATGAAAAGGACCATCCTACTCATGTGACAGTTTTTGAAATATATGCCAATGAGGATGCCTATAAGGCGCATATACAGTCCCCGCATTTTTTAAAATACAAGAACGCAACAAAAGATATGGTGAAATCCCTTGAACTGGTTGACGTTACCCCTATTGCCCTTGGCGCAAAGCCCGGACCAATAAAATAAACCTGTCCGCACTCCTTTTTATTAATGTGCTTTCATAAGCGCATGATTGTTTGAAATCCTTACTTTTTTATTTGATTATCGTTAACTGCTCCGTTACTCGCGGACATACCTTTGTTTTCATAAACTTAAACAACTATATGTTGTTGAGAATCATAAAGCAAGATAGATATTATGGAAATTAAACGCGGAGGTTCGCAACCCTCAGGCAAAGGTCCCGCAGAATATTTTACAGGGTCAGTACGCATTGATCCCCTTAATACTCCACCAGAACCGGCCCGTGTTGCAATGGCACTGGTTACTTTTGAACCGGGCGCCCGCACGGCCTGGCATACCCATCCTTTTGGTCAAACGCTGATAGTAACCGCAGGTTATGGCTGGGTGCAGCGCGAAGGCGAAGAAAAACAGGAGATCCAGCCAGGAGACGTCGTATATTTTTTCCCAAACGAAAAGCATTGGCATGGCGCTTCAGCTACCACAGCAATGAGCCATATTGCTGTACAGGAAAAATTGAACGGTTCCCCGGTAGATTGGATGGAGCATGTAACTGACGAACAATACAACAGCGTTCTTAAAAAAGACATATAACAATGGAAAAACGAAAATTGGGTAAAAGCGGTCTGGAAGTATCAGCGATGGGATTGGGCTGCATGGGGCTGAGCTTTGGCTACGGTCCTGCTGTAGAAACACAGGACGGTATAAAACTGATCCGGGCTGCCTTTGATTTGGGTGTGACATTTTTTGACACCGCAGAGGCTTACGGCCCGTTTGCGAATGAGGAATTGCTGGGCGAAGCGCTTGAGCCTTTCCGCGACCAGGTGGTGATCGCAACCAAATTCGGCTTTCTGAACGGGGACTCCAAAACAGGGCTCGACAGCCGGCCGGAGCGTATCAGGCTAGTAGCCGACGAAGCTCTCAAGCGCCTGAGGACCGACCACATCGACCTGTTCTATCAGCACCGTGTAGATCCGAACGTGCCCATTGAAGATGTAGCAGGCACAGTAAAAGAATTGATCCAGGCAGGTAAAGTAAAACACTTCGGGATGTCCGAAGCTGGCGTAGATTCCATCCGCAAAGCACACGCAGTTCAGTCGGTTGCTGCACTTCAGAGCGAGTACTCACTGTGGTGGAGAGAGCCGGAGCAAAAGCTATTGCCAACACTTGAAGAATTAGGCATTGGCTTCGTTCCTTTTAGTCCGCTCGGCAAAGGCTTCCTTACAGGAGCTATCAACGAAAACACAAAGTTCGACAGTACCGACTTCCGCAATATTGTTCCCCGTTTTTCGGAAGATGCACGCAAGGCCAACCAGGTGATGGTTGATCTGCTGAACAGCATAGCAGCACAAAAAAATGCAACGCCTGCTCAAGTAGCATTAGCCTGGCTACTGGCGCAAAAACCGTGGATAGTGCCGATTCCGGGTACGACCAAGTTACACCGCCTGCAGGAAAATATGGGTGCGATAAATGTAGTGCTTACGGCAGGTGATCTGCAAAGCATAGAAGAGGCTGCCGCCCAGATACAAATTGAAGGCGCACGCTATCCGGCCAGTTTGCAGGCGCGTGTAGGGAAATAATGCCTGGTTAATTCGAAATGAAAAATGTAAGCACTAACGCCCGTTCAAGCTTAAACAGGCGAAAGAAATACTTATATTAGAAAGCAAATTACTTCATGATATGTCAAATGAGTTTGTTGCACTTATAGCCAATATTGCGCTTACATTATCTGTCATTGTTGCTGTCGTTTTTGGAATCGCCCAGGTAAAAAATGCCAAAAAAGACCGACGGGAACGACTGACATTAGACACCTTGCGAAGCTTTCAGACACGGGAATTTGCTGAAATGCTTCACTATATTAACAACATAAAAATCCCAACCTCAACTACTGAATGGTCAAACTGGCCGGAAGAGGATCAGATACGGGTTGTCCACTTGTCTCAACAAATGGAGTCGCTTGGCTTATTACTAGCGGAGCGGTTCATAAGTATTGACCTGGTTGACAAAACCTTAGGCTCATTCGTCAGCACAACGTGGGAGCAATACAAACCCCTGATAGTAGATATGAGAGAAGTAAACGCAGATCCTCACCTTAACGAGTATTTTCAGTGGATGGCTGAACAAATTGACCGACGCATGAAAGCGAAACCACGGAAGCCATTTTTTCTTTCTTCGAAAGACGCAGTTTAAAACGGCAGACAGCGGCAACGCGTCCTTATCTAAGCTTTATTGTTTATCAACATATACCAGCTAATAAAAACCAGGATACAAGCAAGCAGAGTGGTGACCGCCGCCAGTGGGAAAAAATAAAGAAATTCGATTATGCTCATTACTAAAAAGGCAATTCCTAACACAAGCACCACATTGTTGAGAAAGTTATTAGCTGGAGTAATAGCGCAGGAAGCAAGCCACAGCACAATGACAAATAGGGACATGCTGACACTTGCTGCATAACCATAGCCGTCGAAATAATCGCCCATGCTCCGAAAAACACCCATGTTTGGGAATTTCGGGCCCATCATGTGTTTGCCTACTTCTTTTAGAATGGGATCTTTGGTTTTTTTCCAACCGTTTTGGCCGAATGAGTGCCCGATCAAATGCGTCAACATCAAAATTGAAGCAATCCTCAAAAGTATTTTTATGGTCATAATTGTGGTTTTAGTTATCGCGAATATAACGAATCCCAAAATATAAATGGCTGTATATCAGCCATTTCATACCTTTTGTCAAAATGCGGCGAAATGTCCTTTTTTAGCCCGGAGTCATAATACTGAGCTAACAAAAAAATCCTCTTTCCGCGCAGCGAAGAGAGGGTGGTCGATCCGACTTTAGGCGGAAAAGACCAGGTGAATCAAATGTACAAGCAACAAACAATCAAAACGCCGAATATGCCACCGGTTCCGCTATCGTATGCCCTATCACCAATTCCTCAATTTCAGGAATTATGGCAAGCTCCGTTTCGTTGTGTGCTTTTTCAAATACAGTCAAAGCATCCGATTGTTTTTGTACCCACGTGGCATCGTTAGCAGTTCCCTTATCTGCCCTGTCCAAAGCATCCAAACCAATAGCCGCAGCGGCCGACAAGTTTTTAGAGTGATCCTCTATCTCTTTCAACCGTTTGTTGCCGGCGAATAAAGGCTTCAGGTAATAATCATTGTCCTTCCATGCCTGCAAATAAACTTTTATAGCATCTTTCGCACCTTTATCATGCTTTTCCAAATACAATTTCACCAATGCCCTCAATTTGCGCTTCGTTTCCGGATCGGTAGGTATAATATCCGATATCGAGGTTAAAGGTGAAGTTTGATAGGCTGCCTGGGCTGGTTTAAACATCGTCGCCATCAGTTTGCGGTAACCTTTTACCGGGGTCAGCACATCGGTCAGTGTTTGCAGATGTTCGGTAGGTTCGCCATTTGCCAGTCGGCGCAATGCCCGCTCATAATTGCTGATATGG
>DATHLW010000186.1:0-6717 GCA_035487675.1 Mucilaginibacter sp.
TGCGTATGCAGTAATGCAGGTGAAAGTAGTTACCAACAAGGTAAATAATAGTGCTAGTTTTTTCATGGCTTAAAATAATTTTAGGTGCGATTATTTATCTAAGTTAGAGAATATATTTTCCAATAATCAACTAAACTAAAAAAGGTGATTTTCACCAACAAAAAAGCCCCGGCACAAGGCCGGAGCTCACACACATTAACCATTATAAAACTGAGCTTAAACAGCCAATTTTACGAATAGCTTGTTTCTTTGCGCGTTCACGCTGCGCTTCGGCAGCTCCTTTTCAGCTAAGCTATTAAGAGCAACCCATAGAGTTACCGCAGTTCAGGCATTTGTAGCATGTGCCCGAGCGTATGGTAGTATGCCCGCATACGTTGCATGATGGTGCGTCACTTTGCACGCCCATGCTCAGGTCAAGGCTCAGGCCTTGTTTTTTACTGCCTGCAGCATCTGACGATACTTTTGCAGGGGCAGGCTGATAAACGTTGCTGGTATCAGGGTTGATATCTTCATCTTCCATTTGCGGATTGCCCACAACACCTCTCTGTTCGGTTATTACGTGTACCAGGTCGCTGCGGTCAAGGTATTCGTAACCCAGCATCCTGAAGATATAATCGATAATAGAGGTTGCACTCTTGATGTTGGCGTGGCCTATCACCATACCTGCAGGCTCAAAACGGGTGAAAGTAAATTTCTCCACGTATTCTTCCAGCGGTACGCCGTATTGTAAACCAACTGAAACTGCGATAGCAAAACAGTTCATCAGTGAACGGAAAGTTGCACCTTCTTTGTGCATATCCACAAATATCTCGCCTAATGTTCCGTCTTCATACTCGCCTGTGCGTACAAACACGGTCTGTCCGTCAATGCTTGCTTTTTGTGTATATCCGCGGCGTTTGTAAGGTAAATGCTTCTTTTGTACCACACGTGATAACTGGCGCATGAAGTTGGTATCCTTGGATTTCTCCATAATCGCTACAGCTGCTTCAAGCACCTGCTCAGGTGTCAGGTCGCTTAACTTAACGTTTGCGGCTTCGCCCAATACTTCTTCAACAGAATCCAGTTTATCTTCTGCATCTTCTTTCTTGTCAGATTTGGTTGACAAAGGTTGAGAGAGCTTACAACCATCGCGGTAAAGTGCATTAGCCTTTAAGCCTAATTTCCATGAAAGCTCGTAGCAATCTTTTATCTCTTCAACCTTAGCCTCGTTTGGCAGGTTGATGGTTTTTGAAATAGCACCTGATAGGAAAGGCTGTGCAGCAGCCATCATTTTGATGTGGCCATGTGCGTGGATATAGCGTTCGCCCTTGGCACCGCATTTGTTGGCGCAATCAAATATTGGGTAGTGTTCCAATTTAAGATACGGAGCACCCTCAAGCGTCATTGTACCGCAGATGAACTCGTTGGCTTCAGCAATTTGTTTTTTGGTGAACCCAAATGAGCGTAACACATTAAAATCAGGTGCATTGTATTGTTCGGCAGTCAAACCCAAACGTTTCAGGCAATCTTCGCCTAATGACCAGATGTTGAATGCAAAGCTGATCTCGAAGGCGGATACCAGGCCTTTATCCAGTTTTTCCAGTTCAGCTTCGGTAAAGCCTTTTGCTTTAAGGGTGTCCACATTGACATGTGGTGCGCCTATCAAGCTTGCAGATCCTTTTGCATAATTTACAATGGCTGTTACTTCATGTTCCTGGTAACCCAGGTTCTTCAATGCAGCGGGTACCGCCTGGTTGATGATCTTGAAGTAGCCACCGCCTGATAATTTTTTGAATTTAACCAATGCAAAATCAGGTTCGATACCGGTAGTATCGCAATCCATTACCAAGCCGATAGTCCCTGTTGGAGCAATAACGGTGGTTTGCGCATTACGGTAACCATATTGTTCACCCATTTCAACAGCCTTGTCCCATGCATTGCATGCTGCCGAAAGGAGATAGTCAGGACATTGTTTCTGGTCAATTCCCGGAGGAAGTATTTCTAAACCTTCATAATTATCAGGTGAGTTATATGCTGCATAACGGTGATTGCGCATTACACGCAGCATGTGTTTTTTGTTTTCTTCATAACTGCTGAAAGTGCCTAATTCGCGTGCCATTTCAGCTGAGGTAGCATAAGCAGTACCGGTCATAATAGCAGTGATAGCACCACCTATGGCGCGTGCTTTGTCGCTATCGTAAGGGATACCATTTACCATTAAGGCCGAACCTAAGTTGGCATATCCTAAGCCAAGGGTACGGTAGTCGTATGAAAGCTGTGCAACTTCTTTTGAAGGGAACTGAGCCATCAATACAGATATTTCCAGTACGATGGTCCAGATACGGCATGAATGCTCAAAACCCTTTACATCAAAAGTGCGGGTTTTCTCGTCAAAATAATGCGCCAGGTTGATAGATGCCAGGTTACATGCGGTATTATCCAGGAACATGTACTCAGAGCATGGGTTTGAAGCATTGATTCGGCCGCCTTCAGGACAGGTATGCCATTCGTTAATAGTGCTATCATATTGTATACCCGGATCGGCGCAGGCCCATGCTGCAAAAGAAATATCATCCCACAATTTTTGTGAGGATATAGTTTTTACAGTTTTTCCATTCATGCGGCCTTTCAATTCCCAATCTTTTCCGGCATTCAGCGCATGGAAGAACTCATTCGGAACACGAACAGAGTTATTAGAGTTTTGGCCAGATACAGTGCGGTAAGCTTCACCTTCATAATCTGAAGAATAGCCTGCAGCTATCAAAGCAGCTACTTTCTTTTCTTCTTCCACTTTCCAGTTTACAAAGCCTTCAATTTCAGGATGGTCCAGGTCAAGGCAAACCATTTTGGCTGCCCTGCGGGTAGTACCGCCTGATTTGATTGCACCCGCAGCACGGTCGCCTATTTTCAGGAACGACATAAGTCCTGATGAGTAACCACCGCCTGATAGCTTTTCGTTTTCGCCGCGAATTTTGGAGAAGTTGGTACCTACGCCTGAGCCATATTTGAAAATACGTGCCTCACGAACCCATAGGTCCATGATACCGCCTTCATTTACCAGGTCATCCTCGACAGACAGGATGAAGCAGGCATGGGGCTGGGGGCGCTCGTAAGCCGATGTAGATTTGCTTAACACTTCTGTAACAGGGTCTACAAAATAATGCCCCTGTGGCTTTCCGGTGATGCCATACGAGGTATGCAGGCCGGTATTGAACCACTGTGGTGAGTTTGGCGCTGCCAGCTGACCAACAATGGTGTACACTATTTCGTCATAGAATATTTCGGCATCCTTTTTTGAAGCGAAATAACCATAACGCATCCCCCAGTCTTTCCAGCAATTAGCCATACGGTGGGCAACCTGCTTAATGCTTTTTTCAGAACCCGTAGTTCCATCTGGTTGAGGGACCATCGCCTTGCGGAAATATTTCTGCGCAAGGATATCAGTCGCTACCTGCGACCATGAAGCAGGCACTTCAACATCATTCATTTCAAACACAGCGTCGCCCGAAGGGTTGCGTATCACGGATGAGCGCTTCTCGTACTTGAACAGGTCATACACGTTCTTTCCTTCTTTGCTAAAGTATCTGTCAACCTTTAGCCCTCCTTTGCCGCCCTGAGCGGTTGCTTTTTTTGAAATGTTTTTGCCCATATCTGTATGTCTAATAAGTTATTATAATGTTAAAAAATCCTTAGGGGTTTTTAATCAAATTTATTGTTCTCTATAATCCGATTCAATTTGGAGTTTTCCACACTGTGTGAGGTCGAAGCAGATTACTATTAATGGTTCGCTATAAATGTTTGATTTATAGTTTATTGTAACTGTGGAAAACTAAAAAATGAAAAAAAGTTAAGAAATTTTCAGTTAATTTTGCTATGTTTTTCGGTTAATAGCCTAGTAAGGTGCTATTTCTAATTTACGGTTTTTTTATCAATGGTCAAAGAAATAAATCAGAGCCATTTTTTCTTGAAAATTTAAATAATAATTAAACCCTTATAGCGTTTCGGGTTCTTATAAGTGGTAACACAAAACTTACTGAAATGAGGAAGATGATTGAAATTTATTGGGATTATTACTTTGTCAACCTTGACAAGTTATTCCTGAAGGTTTGTGAGGCGGAGGTTTATTAGGTTGTTGAAAGGTTGCAAAGTTGAAAGGTTGGAATGTTGTTTCAACTAATGCCCTTACTATCTTGAATTATCTATGTTATTTTAATTGCAGAATGATAGTTCTATTTTCTATGTCAAGGTCAACCCAATCGATCGACTTATCACTCGGTAGGCATTTAATTAGGCTGTGCCCCTTCAAGCATTTTTCCCATGATTTGTCTCCTAACCTGATAGTCATCTTATAAATATCTTGTCCGCTGAATCCCGACCATGCTCTGGTTACAATTTCTCGGTTATCAATTAAGTTTTCCATGGAAGTATCTCGAGCATCAGGCACTTCAACCCCATCACACCAGACACATTCGAATTTGTTAGTCCTTGGCGCATTCAGGAAGGCCCTGGTCAAATGGTATTCGAGGTGGTCGCAGAAATCTGAGCTAAAAGATTTTCCGATAGTTTTATCAAAATCGATCATGGATTATAAATAGCTAAAAAAAATCCCGGATCATCCGGGATTATATATTATGGTTTAAAAATAACCTTCCAACTTTACAACATTCCAACCTTACAACGGTGTTATTCCACCACACTCACCTTAAGCATATTGGTTTTACCCTGCTTGGTGATAGGCACTGATGCAGTGTTGATCACCACATCGCCTACTTCTATCAGGTTCTCTGATTTTAATACTTCGTTTACATCAGCAATAGTCTGATCGGTACTTTCCAGTTTATCGTAGTAAAAGGCACGTACACCCCAAACCAGGCTCAATGCCTTCAGTAAATTTTTATTCGATGTAAATATGTAGGTGCCCGCTTTTGGCCTGTGGCTTGATATTTCAAATGCTGTGTAACCCGATACCGTCATCGAAACAATCCCCACCGCGTTGGTATGCTCGGCCAGGTAAACTGCCGATCCGCATAAAGCATCGCTCAGGTAATTGGCCGGAGAGTGGGGGATAGCAGGCTCAAGTGTAGTATTAAATGGATAACCTAATTCCTCAACGTTACGCACGATCTTAGCCATCGTCTCGATAACGATCACCGGGAATTCACCAACTGATGTTTCTCCGCTAAGCATTACGGCGTCAGCGCCATCCAGTACCGAGTTAGCTACGTCGTTCACTTCGGCGCGTGTTGGGCGCGGTGTAGTGATCATTGATTCCAGCATCTGGGTAGCTACTATAACTGGTTTTGATGCCTCACGACATTTGCGGATGATCATTTTTTGCAATAAGGGAACTTCTTCCAAAGGCATTTCAACACCCAGGTCACCACGGGCTACCATCACGCCATCAGTTGCAGCAACAATAGCATCTATATTATCTATAGCTTCGGGTTTTTCGACTTTGGCGATCACACGGGCGGATTTTCCGCTGCGGGCAATAATGCGTTTTAGCTCTACTATATCTTCCCCTGTGCGGACAAACGAAAGCCCGATCCATTCCACGTCATTTTGCAACGCAAATTCAAGGTTTACCAGGTCTTCTTCAGTTAGGCTCGGGATAGATACCTTGGTATTTGGCAGGTTTACACCTTTACGTGATGTTAATATACCACCGTGCACTACCTCGCAAAGTACTGAGTCTTTCCTGTTGGTTTCGATCACACGCATCTGGATTTTTCCGTCATCTAACAGGATGATCTCATTCGGCCGTACATCCTGGGGGAAAGTTTCATACGTTATATAAATACGGTTATCATCGCCGATACATTCGTGCGTAGTAATATGTATTTGTGAACCGTTTACCAGGTGGATACCACCGTCCTTTACTAATCCGATACGGATTTTTGGGCCCTGCAAATCGGCAAGTATGCCCACGTTTACCTTGTATTGTTCGTTAATTTCACGAATAGTATCAATGGTTTTCTGGTGATCAGAGGCTTTTCCGTGCGAAAAATTAAGGCGGCATACGTTGACACCAGCCTTTATCATTGCTAACAAAATGTCCTTATTGGTTGATGCCGGACCCATTGTGGCAACAATTTTAGTACGGTTGTAAGATACTTTCATATTTATCAGGGTTTAACTGGCTATTTTCTAAATGGTAAAAAATTAGTGTATCCAATACACTTCTTAAAATCGGCGCTAAAATAAAAGATTTTCGCGTGATTTAATTTTTTTTGGATCAATCTTTACTGCTGCGACAATTTCGGGTATCCGGTTAAGCGCCGTGATCATCATTTCCAGGTCGCTATCGTCAATATAATTCCTGATCATCAGAAAATAATCTGCTTTGCGCATCTCGGGCACCAGGTAACCGTCCGATCCTTTATTAGCAATGAAATAAAAATCTGTTTCGCTGGCTTCCCAATGATATTGGTATAACGAGAAGAATACCGGCTCTGATCCCTGCAGAATATCCACCTCAAGATCAGCGCTTTTCGAAAAATTGAAGTTTAAATATTTATTAATCAGGCAGCAAATACGATAATCTTTTAGCGAAGTTGTGATAGCAATTAACACAAAATCAAGATCGATCTCAAACTTTAAAGTTTTCCTGTTCAAAATCACTAATTTTACAACGTCAAAAATACAAATTGAAACCCTTGTGATAAAATATTGTTAGTGTATTACAAAAGTTTTTAGATTTGATATTTGATAGATTTTATTTTTCTTTGCACTGAATTT
>DATHLW010000187.1:0-7431 GCA_035487675.1 Mucilaginibacter sp.
CCCTTCAGCAAAGGCCAAAACAAATATAGTGGCCGATTGACTTGCAATAACCGGGTGACGAAGTTCAAATGTATACTTATTATAAATTGTACTGCCCGGGTTATTATTTACATTATAATTGGTTCCGACCGGAATAACCGAGAAATTTTGATAGCCCCTTAACCCGATGATATCACTACCCTGCAAAAACTGGTAGCTCTGCATACCGTCGCCCCCCAACTTAAACCGCTCAAACGGAGATGCCGGAACAAATGAGTTATACTCACCCAAAAATCCAAATCTTACCTGGGACATGAGCACCAGTTTACCGATGATCTTTTGGAACCACTGCGCATCCCATTTGAATTTGTAGTACTCTACTAAATGATATTCTTGTTCAGGGGTCGCTATTTTATAGTTTACACTATTAAACAATGAATATGGAGGTGTTCCCTGGATAGTAAGTCTAATATTCGAACCCTGTGTAGGGAAAATAGGTGCGTCAAGTGAATTACGGGTTATTTCCTGTGTTAGTTTTATATTAAGAGAAGTTCCGTTTTGAAATATATAGCCCGGATAATTATCCAAATTATAGTGATCAAAATTTAAAGAGTAATTCAACTGGAAGTAGTTGTCGGGCCAGTTCAATTTCTTACCAAGGGTTATACCTATACCATTAATGCGCAAATTATTATAGTTAGGATTGCTCTTTGCATAATATTGCCCCGTAGAGCTTAACTGTGTATAAGCCGAAAGCGCAAAGAAAATCGGCTTTTTGCCACCCAGCCACGGCTCAGAGAAAGTAAAGGAGTAATTCTGATAAGTACGCCCGCTTGATTGCCCCCTTATACTCAGTTTTTGGCCATCACCTTTTGGCAATGGTTTATAATCTTTTAAGTGGAAGATATTTTTAAGTGAGAAGTTATTGAACGTTAAGCCCAGCGTACCAACTATTTGTCCGCCACCAAAACCACCCGAAAGCTCGATCTGGTCGGAAGGTTTTTCAACCACGTTGAAGATAATATCAACAGTTCCATCAGCTGGGTTGATATTTGTTGGCTTAGGTTCAGTTTTTTGCTCGTCAAAATTGCCAAGCTGTCCAATTTCACGTGTACTGCGGATCAGCAATTCCTTGCTGAACTTTTGTCCGGGTTTTACCCTGATCTCGCGTCTAACTACCTTATCGTTGGTAACATCATTACCTTTAACATCAACACGGTTGATGGTGTATTGAGGTCCTTCGTATATCCTGATGTCCAGGTCAACCGTATCGTTATAAATTTTTGTCTGAACCGGGTCAGCATTATAGGTCAGATACCCTCCATCAAGGTAAAGGGTAGATATGTCATCATTATTGGGTGTGGGCCCCTGTAATCGTTTGTTTAGTTCTTCTTCACTGAAAACATCACCCTTTTTAACACGAAGCAGTCTATTCAGCAAGTCAGACGGATAACGCGCATTTCCAGACCATTTTATATTACCGAAATAATATTTATGCCCCTCATATACCTTGATTTTAACATTTACTGTCTTGTCATCATTTTTCCAGACAGAGTCTTTTAAAATTTCAGCATCACGATAGCCTTGGTCCTGCATTTTCTCTACAAGGGTCTGTTTATCCTCGTCATACTTGTCCTGCAAAAATTTCCGCGAACCAAATAAGTTATACCATCTGCGTTGACGTGTTTTTTTCAGATATTTCCTGAGTTTCTTGCTGGTGAAGGCTGTGTTACCCTCAAACGTCACCTTGTTGATCCGCACCTTGCTTTTCTTATCCACCGCGACATCAAGGATCACACTATTGGCATCTCCGGGGTCTTTACGCTGTTTAATGTCAACCGTTGTGTTTAAAAAACCTTTTTCATTAAAGTGTTTTTTAATGATCGCAGTTGTTGTGCTCAAAAGGTTTTCATTTACGATCTTTGAGTTCTTATCACTCAGTTTCTTTTGCAGATCTTCAATTTCCCCTTTTCTCAGGCCGGTGATGTGTAAGCGTGACAAACGGGGGCGTTCAGTAACCGCTATTTCAAGGTACACTGTATCAAGGTTGATCTTTGTGATATACAACTGAACATCATCAAAAAGGCCCTGGTCATACATTCTTTTGATCACTGCAGCATTCTGCTCACCCGGCAAATTGATCTTATCGCCTTTGGTTAATTTTGATATCTGTACCAATACATCTTTATCAAGGTATTTGGTACCACTAACGGTAACACCACCTATTATATAATCCCTTGGGTTAAGATAACTCAAACTATCAGCAGGAATCGATTTTGTTAGCGATGGTCTGGGTTGGGTAACCTGGGCAAGGGTAACAGTGCTTATTATGGCAAAAAGAATAGTAAAAAGAAATTTATTCATCCGAATATTTTAGTGGGCTAAAAATAATTTATACAGTTGTTAAAAAGTGTTAAAAGTAAAAATTTAGTTAAGCTGCTCACTGATCATACCAAAACGACGTTCTCGTTTTTGATAATCAATAATGGCCTCAAACAGGTCTTCCCGCCTGAAATCAGGCCAAAGTTTTGGTGTAAAATACAGTTCAGCATATGCTATTTGCCATAGTAAATAATTACTTATCCGGTACTCCCCGCTGGTCCTGATCATTAGTTCAGGGTTAGGCATACCACTTGTATATAAATTATTTTCAAAAGTTTCTTCGTCAATATCAGCCATGTTCAGCTCGCCTTTCTGCACCTTTTCAGCAATATTCTTTGCAGCCTGCACTATTTCGCGCCTTGAACTGTAGCTTAATGCCAGTGTCAATACGATGCCTGTATTTGCTGATGTTTTTTTGATAGCTCCTGTAAGTTCTGTATAGCACTTTTCCGGGAGCATCTCCAGGTCGCCAATGGCATTTAACCTGATGTTGTTTTTCATAAAGTTGTTGATCTCCTTATGGATAGTGCTGATCATTAACTCCATGATGGCTGATACTTCCAGTTTGGGACGGTTCCAGTTCTCAGAAGAGAAAGTATATAAGGTAATGTATTTTACACCGATCTCGCCTGCACCTTCAACTACATCGCGCACTGACTGCACGCCGTTACGATGGCCAAATACTCTTAATTTGCCTTTCCCTTTAGCCCATCGCCCATTACCATCCATAATGATAGCTATATGCTGAGGTAATTTTAGTAAATCAATCTGATCCTTATATCCCATTTAATTGGTGTTTCAGCAAGCTTTCAACAACTTATGCCTTTTTTTTCAGGGTACAAAGGTAAAACTTACTTTGTACTTTTTTAGTATGCACAGGAAAAAGAAAAATCCCTCCAAAATTTAACGGTATAAGGCTCAAAAAGGCTTAAATTAAAGCAAATCGCCGGACATTCAGGACGAAAGCCGGCGATGATGCATTATGATAAGGCTGGTTAAAATGCTTTTTGCTGTGTGAGCATGCTGATGTCTTGCGGCGTGATATTTGCAACCGAGTAGGACTGTATATTAGTAATATTTAACTCATCCAAAGCTGCGACGAAGTTGGCATAAATAGAATGAGCGCTTGGTTTAAGTATTACTATCATTGGCTTTCCAGACGCCTGCAATACTTTTTTATTTATATTAATAAGTGCCGCCCGCAATCCTGTTTTGCTAAAATTTACCAACTTCGGCGTAGTTAAAGGCTTTTCAGGCATACCCATATACCAGAGCGCTATATTATTCTTCCCAAGGCAAATGGACATTGTGCGCGACTCGGGAACGGGTGCACTCTCAGTATCCACCGGCATAGCCAGGCCCATCGCTTTGGGTTTAGCTAAAGATGTAGCCATTATAAAAAAGGTGATCAGCAAAAAAGCAAGATCGACCATGGCAGTAAGATCAATTCGGGGCACCTGTCTTGTGCGGGAACCTCTTCTGCCCGATTTTCCGGAGGCGGTTAATTCAGCCATGAGTTTAAGTATTTAGGTAAACATTCTGTTAATTGCCAAAACAACATATATTGTTTTGATATAACCAAATATACAAAATATAATTTTGTAAAAACAAAATTTAGAAGAATAATTTACTGAAACAGCAAATAAAAGATGCTAATAATAGCATTTAGAGGAGACGAACGTGTAGGAGATGCCTATTCCAAAAAACATATAGGTGTCTTTAGGCCTCAGATCGCCGCGCTGGGTGCCGGGTGTACCAATATTAACGCCGCCGTTAACTTCACCTGAACGGTCGGATAAAGCCCTTGATATATCGCTCGGTAATTTGGCTTGATTAGGGTAATTGCCTGATACATCGTCGAGGTAGTCGGTAGACGGGTTACGGTAGCCTAAATCAAAAATTAAATTCAGTTTACCCGAAAAATTATACTTAAAGCCTACACCATAAGGGAAAGTAGCTGCCAGCTTGGAATAGGGCTTTGCTTCGCCTTCTGTCATCAAAGGTCGCAGATCATATGTTTGGCCCTTATAAGTAGCCTGAGGGTTATAATCTACCACACCAAGTCCCAGGAATACGAACGGTGTCCAACGGTTTTGACCCACTTCGGGGACATATTTCAGGAAGTTGAACTCACCTATCAGGCTCAGTTCGTTTAATTGGGTAGTAAAACTGAGGTTGCGCAGTCGTTGTTGAGCATTGGGCGATTCGCTATCCGCCCCGCTTATCTGTCCGAAAGTATAATTGAGCTTTGCTGATAAATACCCATCGAAATTGCGTTGTACAAAGGCCCCTACGGAGCCGCCACTCACTTTTACCGGATTGTTTGGATTGAGGTCGCCCATATAAGCCGATCCTCCCCCAAAGATGCCTACCTCCCAGGTTTGCTGGGCATGTAAACTAAAGGATATGAATAAGAGAAGTAAAAAGCTTACAAATTTGGGCATCCATCAAAATTAATAATTGCGGGCATCCAATCCCCACAATAACTTGTTCCTTAACGTGGATAAATAACTTTCATTACTTAATCTGATCAGGTTTAACTTAAAACCAGCCTTCCGGATAGTGAACTTCATTGTTTTTCCAACAATAGCTGTTCTCGAATCGCAGGATACCAGGTAATTGGTGCTCCGGCATTCTACATCAAAGGCAAGCTTGCTGTTATTCGGTAATACGATGGGCCTTACATTAAGGTTATGCGGCGAAATGGGAGTTACCACAACACTTTCCGATTGGGGGAATAAAATAGGCCCGCCGCAACTTAATGAGTATGCTGTTGAGCCTGTTGATGTAGATATGATCACTCCATCGCCCCAATAAGTATTCAAAAACTCATCGTCAAGGAAGGCATGCATGGTGATCATGGCCGAATCATCCCGCTTATGGATGGTAATGTCGTTCAGCGCAAAATTATTGCAACCAAATATGTTTTCTTTTTCGTCGCAGTCTATCTCTAACAGTTCCCGGCTATCCAGTGTAAAATCTTTATTAACCACGGCATAAATGGCTGCAGCGATATCGTTTTTATTGACGCTTGCCAGGAAACCAAGCCTGCCAAAGTTGATGCCGATAACGGGCGTACCCGAATCATGTATAAGGGTGACCATATCCAGCAAAGTACCATCCCCGCCCAGGGTGATCAGTATATCAATGCTTTTACGCAGGTAATCCTGATCCCTTAAAACTTCATATTTAACATCCTTTAACTTTCCGTCTAAGAAATCAGCCAGTTGCTGGTGCAGATATATTTCAACCTTGTGCTGGTTAAGCACATCAAACACCTGCTGTATGAAAGGTAGTACCGACTTATCGTTAAATGGCCTGCCGTAGATTGCTATTTTCATAGTTTAAATTATGAGACCATAGTCGATAGTCAATGGTCCATAGTTTTAAGATTATATAGTTTTACCATGGTCTATGGACTATTGGCCATGGACTTTACATTAATTTACAAATTAAGGTAATTCATCAATGAGTCGTAGCGATCTTTTGAATTATCGTTATCATCGCTGTGGTTAAAGGTGGCTTTTATATCGTATTCGTAGCGCATAAATGTGGCAACAATTGCGGAAATATCCACTTTATTTACCTTCAGTGTAACCTCCATGCGGGTCGAATCGGGGAAAGTACGCACATAAGAGCTCAGTATTTGCGCATTGTCCGACTCTACGATCTGTGCCATGTGGGCCAGTGAGTTATTTTTATTGCCAATCTCGAGCACTATAATGCCACCCGGGTCAGTAACAGCGGTAAGCTTGGCAAAGCATTCAGTGAGGTTATTGATAGAGATCATGCCAAGATAGTTCTTCTTTGCATCCAATACCGGCACAATGGTTAACTGCTGTTCGTAAAACAGGCGTATTACATCATAAATATGCTGATCTTCGAGCACATAAGGGTTAACAAGCGATAAAGCCAGTGAGCCGATGGATACCTGGTAATCGTTTTCTTCTATGAGGTCTGCTTCCGAAATAAGGCCAAGAAATTGCTCTTCGTTTACAATCGGCAGGTGTCTTATGCGGAACTCCATCATGCGCTCCATTACCTTCTGTATCGAATCAGAAGTGTGCACAGGCGGGATCGTGTCTGCTACCAGCTCATTTGCAAGCATAATTGTTAAACCTTTATTTTATATTTCTCTAAAAAACCTTTCAAGAGCCTGTTAAACTCATCCGGATGTTCCATCATCGGTGCATGCCCGCATTGGTCTATCCAGTATAACTCCGAGTTGGGTAATAGCTGATTAAATTCTATTGCTACCTCCGGAGGTGTAATCTTATCATTTCTACCCCATATTAACGCTACGGGGATATGTATCTTGTGCAAATCCTTTGCCATGTTATGACGAATGGCTGATTTGGCCATTGCCAGTATTCTAATTACGCGATTTCGGTCATTAATGGTTTTAAAAACATCATCAACAAGCTCTTTTGTGGCTACTTTCGGGTCGTAGAAAGTGTATTCTACCTTTTCCTTCACAAAGTCATAACTCTCACGACGGGGAAAAGATCCCCCAAAAGCATTCTCGTACAACCCCGAACTGCCTGTAAGCACTAATGATTTTACTACCTGCGGATGGTTGATACAATAGATCAACCCCACATGCCCGCCTAAAGAGTTGCCCAGCAACGTAACATCGGTAAGGCCCATTTGGCTTACGAAACGGTGTACATGCTTGGCCAGTGTTTTTACCCCTGTGGTAAGCAGCGGCAGATCATATATTGGTAAAATAGGTATAATAACACGGTATTCCTTGCTAAAATCTCTTATCACTGCATCCCAGTTGCTTAATGCCCCCATCAGGCCATGCAGCAACAACAATACTTCCCCTTCGCCCTCATCGATGTAACTAAAGCCATATTCCTCTTTAAGCACGAAATCCATATATGTTTGTAAAGGTTAATTTTTAAACAATGCCCTAAACTATTATCAGGGGCCAATATAGTTTTATCCGCTATAAAAATAGCTTATTGAAATTGAGTTGCAACAATTAATGAGATTAAATTATCCTAATAACTGCTTTACAACTTCTGATATCGTCTTCCCGTCGCCTTTGCCGGCCAATTCCTTATT
>DATHLW010000188.1:0-4217 GCA_035487675.1 Mucilaginibacter sp.
TAGTTCAATGGATAGAATAGAAGTTTCCTAAACTTTAGATATGGGTTCGATTCCCGTCGGGGCTACGGAAAACAATATCAAATGATGCTAAAACCCTGCAAATCAAAAATTTGCAGGGTTTTTTGTTGGCTGGAAAATACGGAGCCGCTGACCAGCGAATTTCGGAAATCGAGATCACTCGTTCCGGAACACTTTGACCATCTTAAACGATTAATAATTAAATGTCATTTTTTTATAACTCAACACCAACCGGTGATCATTTAGGCACGGAATCGTATGGTCATGGCATCCGAAACGCCCACTACAACAACCATTAGCGTAACTTTGCTAGAATGATTACGGTAGTTCAAAGTTTGGATTACGTTGGCGGTCATGTTTTTTTGTGCTCTTTTAGAAGTGCACTTTTAAGAAAGGCCGGGAACGATTAGGTGAAGATTTTCTTTCCTGACACAGGTTTGAAAAGTATAAATTTTTATCTTAGCAGTTTGGGTGCACTACTGTAGTCACACATCTTGGTATATTCTTTAAATACCTAAGTCACAAATCAGTATTTCTACTTTATAAATCATGACTAAGTTTAGGAACGACATCAACGCTTTAAGAGCCGTCGCGGTAATTGGTGTGTTGCTCTTCCATTTAAATGTACCCTATTGCTCCGGGGGGTTTATCGGCGTGGACGTATTCTTTGTCATATCGGGCTATTTAATGACCCGGATAATTTTTGATGGAATCGAAAAAAAAGAATTTTCAATACTCGATTTTTGGGGTAAAAGAATTAAACGTATAGTGCCTGCCCTGCTAGTTTTAACACTGGTGATAACAATAGTGGGCTATTTCTTCTATCTGCCTAATGAGTATAACGTTAACGAAAAAAATGCCACATCAAGCTTGCTATTCTATTCAAATATCTCCTACTGGAAGAATACCGGTTACTTTGAACCTGCATCCGAAAATAATATTTTTTTACACACCTGGTCGTTATCGGTCGAATGCCAATTTTATATCATTTATCCTATTATCATTTGGTCGCTGTTTAAACTTTTAAAAAAAAGGCAATATGTAGTTGCTTTAATTGGTATTTTGACATTTCTGTTGTGCTGCCTATCCGTGTTCTGGACGTACCGATCGGCCACCGCGTCCTTTTATTTATTACCCACCCGCACCTGGGAACTGATGGCAGGCGGTTTGGCGTTGGTGGTCGAAAAGAAATTTGTCGTTCAAAATAAATGGGCGCTTTTCTGTTGTTTTGCGGCAATTTTTTTATCGATCGTTTTACTCAGCGATAGCGTCCTATGGCCGGGGGTATACACTTTGATCCCGGTTTTTGCCACCTTCGGTATAATTGTTTTAAATCAAAGCAGTAATGGCATTTTACAAAACAGCGCTGTACAGTTAACCGGCAGGGTATCATACTCGCTATACTTATGGCACTGGCCTTTGATCGTATTTGCCCGATACATGGGCTTTCAATTCAATGCCATAACGGTTATAGGTATAATAGCTTTATCGTTTTTAATCGCCTATTTAAGTTATACGTATATCGAGTCACTTAAATTAAAGACGAGCATCCCTATAATTTTAACCCTGGCGGTTTTAGCATTGTCTACAAACATGTTAAGTAATTTTAATCCGAAATTTAAAGCAAAGATCCTGGCCATGGCTGATTACAAAAAAAAGCACAACAGCGCAATAAAAGAACAGTTCAGCACTGATTGTTGTTTTGTAGAGGGTTACGGCAGTGATGAATTTAATAAATTTATTAAACGGGATTGTTTGAAAATAGACAGTACCAAAAAAAATATACTACTGCTGGGCGATAGCCATGCTGCAAGTTTGTCAGCCTCCCTGAGGGAGCAGTTTGCCGCTCATCATATTAATTTGTTGCAGGCAACGGCATCTTCTGCATTTCCCTTTCTTACGGAAAATGGGAATTCTGAATTTCATCATCAACTGTACCGGTATATATTTCATGAATTTCTGATAAAAAATAAAAAACATATTGATGGCGTGATTTTGGGTGGAATCTGGTATAAGGTTCCTCAAATAGATGTTGTGGGACCCTTATTACAAGTAACACAGTATTTAAAAACGCTGGGAATACCTGTGATCATAATGGGGCAAACTAATGTTTATACAATTCCATTTCCCACAATTATTGCAAAAGGGATGGAGAGTAATACTGATTTTACTAATATTTATTCAATTAAACAGGCGGCGGCTTTCAACGATTTTTTAAAACAAAAACTCAAACCTTATTATATCGATGTTTATTATAATAAACAGATTCCGGCAGTGAGCTCCAATTCTGATCCATTTGAGTTTGATCGCAATCATCTTTCCAAATATGGCGCAGATCTGGTAGTAAAAAAGATCTTATCAGACCCCATCTTTATCGATCAATTCGGAAAAATATATTTTCAGAAAATACTTAACTAAATCCAATATTGCGTTCTCCAATATACAAAGAACCGGATGATCGAATGTGACTAAGCACCACCTTCAAAATAGACCAGGCTATTGCCTGGCGATTGCTAATGATCAGCCATTACCTATCTTTTCACCGTAAAAATCGTAGACAGATAATCTATGAGGGTAATTAGCGCTACTCGCTGGTCAACTTTGGGATGGGATTGATAAGTAACAGGTGCGGTTGATCTAAGGTTCATTTTTGTGGAAATTATAGCTGTAAGATGTTTAGTAAAAAATATAACCGCAATAAATGCAAGCAGGCATTCTTACATTATCAACGGGTGTTTTAACTGGCATACATAATCAAGAATTCTTTAACTTCGCTGAAGTACATTGTATAAAATTAGATAAATGAGTTTTACGAAAACACTGAATGTGAAATGGAGGATTATTGAAAACGTAATTTTCGTATTCGCGTTTGGTTTTATAATGTATCAACTGGTCTCGGGCTATTGGCTGTATTTTTACAACTCGGTAAAAGGTAAAGGTTTTATTGAAGCGGTCATTGATCCTCTTTCAAAGCACGATTACTATAAAAGTGTATTAGCTATAATGATTTTATTAAATGCTACTTGTGTTTTATGGGAAATTCTGTCGTTGAATATGCTGCTTTTAAAACAAGATAGCGGCAATCTACGAGGTTATAGTAAATATAAATTCATCTTTAAAAAAGTCTTAGTTAACTACAAGCCATCTTTTTTGGCTTTGCTGATCACCGAACTTTTACCAATGTTGTTTTTGATCCACATATTTTGGATTTGGCTACCCCATTTTCAAAAAATTCGGCTATTCACGATCAATTTAAAATGGTATAGCTGGATCTATGCATACTTTTGCTTTGAATTTGGGGGTTGGTTATACCATTTCGGCTCTCATCGCGTACGGTTTTTATGGTGCCTTCATGCGCCACACCATTCTCCAACCGAATTAAATTTGACGGTAAATTGGGTCACTTTTTTCGCAGAGAGTTATTATTCTAATTTCGTCTACTTAGTTATTTTAACGCTTTTGGGCATTAATCCGGTTATGTTTGTGGTCATTATGTCTATTAGCACTGCATGGGGGATGTTTGCCCATATCAGCGAAAGGGCTTTAAAAAATGGAAAATTAGGCATATTTCAGCATCTTATTATCACGCCGGCGCATCATCGGGTACATCATGCAAAACATCCGCTATACATCGACAGAAACTTTGCCACCCTTGTGCCCTTATGGGATTGGATATTTGGGACATTGCAGCCATTTAGAGAAGATATAAGGGCCGACTATGGTGTCAGAAGAGAATTAGATGTTACCAATTTCAGTGATTTATATTTTGGTGAAATTGTACTCCTCTATCGCGATGTGAAAAATGCACGAACATTAAAGAATAAATTTTTATATATAGTAATGCCCCCCGGGTGGACCCCTGCATGTTCAGCTAATACAGCTTCGGTTTTAAGGCGGGAATTTTTGAAAACAAACCCCGAATTGGGCATTACAAGTAAAAATAGAATGTTATCGGCAATTAAATTCTGGTCCAAAATGTAAAGCCCGCTGCAGTTCAAGCGTCTTTCGCAAGCTCGGTGGAGAAACTTTAACTTTATTAATTACCACAGGTGCGTGAAATTTTGGCCAGGCCGACTTCCATTTTAAATTGGGACAATACAATTCCTGAATTTTGCAGGCCAAAATTCGGCAATAGACGCCAATTTCTTGAAATTTGAGAAACTCCTCAATTATGTTCACCACGAGCAGTAATTAGTCAC
>DATHLW010000189.1:0-6709 GCA_035487675.1 Mucilaginibacter sp.
AGTGATATGGACATGGAAAGCCGCAGTTATATCAATAATCTCGCTAAGCTTATCGCTGATAAAAAAGTACCCATCACCCTGATTGATGATGCCGTGAGGAGAATATTGAGAAAGAAATTTGAGCTCGGCCTGTTTGATGATCCTTATAAATTTATCAATCCCGACAGGGAGAAAACCAGTTTGAACCGGCCCGAAAACGTGGACGCAGCGCGGGACATGGCGCGCAAAAGTATGGTGCTATTGAAAAATGATAATAATCTGTTACCGCTATCAAAGAATCTGAAAACGGTAGCACTCATAGGCCCATTGGTAAAGGCGGAGAAAGAACTAAAAGGCTTTTGGTCATTGGATGTAGATGAAAACAAGGGTATTGTTTCCCTGATGGAGGGGATGAAAAATCATGCGGAGCACACTAAGTTTATCTATGCCCAGGGCTGTGGTATTACCGATATGTCCCGCGATGGATTTGCAGACGCTATAACCGCAGCTAAAAATGCAGATGTAGTGGTAATGGCCATGGGCGAAGCGCCAGACATGACCGGTGAAGCAAAAAGTAAGTCAAACATCCATTTACCAGGTATCCAGGAAGAACTGATCAAAGAAATAAAGGCGACCGGGAAACCGGTGGTAGTTCTATTAATGGCAGGCAGGCCGATGATATTTAATTGGACAGCCGATAATGTACCTGCTATAGTATATGCCTGGTGGCTGGGCAGCCAGGGGGGTAATGCCATGGCTGATGTTCTCTATGGCGATTATAACCCTGCAGGTAAATTACCTATCACCTTCCCACGTTCAGAAGGTCAAATTCCGATCTATTATAATCATTATAATACGGGGCGACCTGCGAAAAGTGATACCGACCTGTTTTACGTTTCAGCTTATAATGATTTGCGCAATTCGCCGGAGTATGCGTTCGGTCACGGCTTGAGCTATACCAAATTCGAGTATAAAAACATAGAGATCGGCAAGTTCAACCCCTCAGTTAAGGGTAATAAACCCATACAGGTTTCCTTTGTGATACAAAACACCGGTAAGTATGCGGGTGAAGAAACCGCACAATTATACATCCGGGATATGGTGTCACAGCCTTTGCGGCCAATAAAAGAATTAAAGGATTTTAAGAAGATATTGCTTCAGCCCGGCGAAGCCAGGCGGATTACTTTTACGATTAAACGAGACGAATTAGCATTTTATAACGATAAATTGGAGCGGATTACTCAACCCGGCACATTCCAATTGATGATTGGAAGCGCTTCGGATGATATCAGGTTACAAAAATCTTTTGATTTGACCGATTAATATTGCAATATTAGGCCAACCAATTCCAATTATAAATCAATAATATCAGATGAGCTTTAAGAACTATTGCAATTGCTTTGTTATATCAATATTTATTATTGTGTTAATGACAGTTAAAAAAGCTGAAGCATTGCAGCAAAACAGTAATCACAAAGTATATTATGTAAGTAACTCTGGTAATGATGAAAATTCCGGCAGTAAAAACAAGCCCTTTAAATCGATCATTAAAATAAACACCCTCCATTTGCAAACTGGTGATACGGTTTACTTTAAGGCAGGGCAAACATTTAACGGAACTTTATTGCTGGTACATGGTATTAACGGCAGCTCGAAAAACCCTGTTGTTATTACCTCATACGGTAAGGAGCCGGCTTCTATTGATGCAAAGGATAGTTCAGCCATCAAAATTTATAAGGCATCTTATCTCAAAATACAAAATCTGAAATTAGTTGGCTCGGGACGAAAGACCGGGAATATAAAAGATGGACTGGCTATTATTAATAGTGACCGGGTGAGTGTGGATCATTTGGATATTTCAGGCTTTCAAAAATCAGGGCTATTGATCTATTCTTCTCAAAATGTGGCCGCAGACAATGTTTTTGTTCACGATAATGGCTCTGCTGGTATTACAGTGGAGGCCCCTTACCAAACCCGGCAAAGCCATAACATCAGGATATTAAATTGCCGCGCTGAAAATAATCCAGGTGATCCGACCAACCTTAACAATCACAGTGGCAATGGTATTGTAGTAGGCGATTGCCGTAAAGTGTTGATAGATCATTGCACCGCTACCAACAACGGCTGGGATATGCCACGTATCGGCAACGGGCCGGTTGGGATATGGGCCTATGAAGCAGATAGCGTAATCATTCAACATTGCTTATCCTATAAAAACAAAACATCAAAAGGCGGTGCAGACGGAGGGGGTTACGACCTGGATGGAGGCGTGACAAATTCTATTATACAATATTGTATGTCATATGATAATTGGGGCAGCGGATATTGTATCTTTCAGTATTGGGGTGCAAGTCCGTGGTACAACAATATTTTCCGGTATAACATAAGTGAGAATGACGGAACAGTTTCCGATTCGCAGGCAGGTTTGTATGTCTGGAATAGTTCGGATGATGAAAAGCAGTTCCACGATTGCGAGGTGTATGGCAATATCATCTATAATTCAAAGGTTGCAGCGATATGCTTTTCGGAGAAGAGTGAAAGTAAGGGCATCCGTATGTACAATAATGTATTTGTCGGCAGGGATTCGCTTATCCGTGGAAAAGACAAAATCGGTGATGTAAAATATTGGGGAAACGACTGGTGGGGCATCGAAAACAAGTTCAATATTGATGGCATTAAAGACTTAAAGGAATGGTCGGCAAAATCTGGCCTGGAACAAAAGGATGGCAAAATGACCGGCCTGAATATCAAGCCGGATTTCATCAATCCCGGGCATACAACAATCACGTCAGCATCACAACTGAAAATGTTTAACAATTACCGGTTATCAAAAACTTCTTCCTTAATAAATAAACCAGTTTATACCAGCCAATATGGTATTAGCAAAATAAAATTATAATATCATGGAGCGCCGACGGTTCATACAAACTGCAATAGGGTTAGGGGTATTAATGCACCCATTTGTAAGAGCGTGGAGCAAACCTGTATCGTATGCAGATTTGAAATTGGCCGGGCCAAAGCAACCCGTTTTTATTTATAATAACTGGTCGGCCTACGATGAATTATCGGATAACAAACCGCAGACTGAAGAGCTGGCCATGCGCGAACTGAACGAGATCATCCGGCTGAAAAAGCAGGGCGTACAGATTGACTATTATGTGATGGATGCTTTTTGGTTCGAATTGTGGGGAGGCTACCGCACCTGGCACAAGCAACATTGGCCAAACGGTCCGGATAAATGGCTGGAGGAATGTAAAAAAAATAATATCAAGCCGGGCATGTGGTTTTCCACCAATCTTATCGCAACCCATAGCGGGAGATTTTTGGAAGTAATACCCGAGTGGAAGGATTCGTTAGGTACTGATCCAAATATCATGTGCCTCTTTGATGGGGGCTATTTAAAACATTTGGCGGATACACTGCAAATATGGTATGATAAAGGTGTGCGTTTGTTCAAGTTCGACTTTGCTTACTTCGAGGCTGTAACTCCCTCCATGAAGGATAAGTTCAGCAAAGGGGAAGTACTTGAAAAAAACAAGGTGGCATTTATGCAGATGCTGCAGGCCTTCAGGAGCAAAAATCCGGATGTCCTTATCACCGGCTACAATGGATTTGGCGGCGATATGGAAAATACCTACACGCCATTTAATAAAAAGATCGATCCACGCTGGCTGAATACTTTTGATACGCTTTACTGCGGCGACCCACGCTTTTCGGATGTTCCGATGATGAACATCTGGCGTTCGCAGGATAACTATTCAGATCACCAGGTAAATGCCTATAAGGCATATGGAATGCCAGTTCGCAGGATTGACAGCTGCGCGTTCATGATCGGACAAACAGGCACCTGCTATTACCGTGCTAAAAATTGCTGGAAGGGGATGCTGATACTGGAACTGGCACGGGGAGGTTGGGTGAATGTTTATCATGGCAACCTGGAATTATTAAATAATGAGGATGGACAATGGTTTGCCAAAGTGCAAAGCCTATATCATAGCATGCAAAAGCAGGATAATACTACCTTTTTTGGTGGGATACCAGGTAAAGGCCTACCTTATGGATTTAAAGCCTCTGATACAAAAGGAGTGGTTTGTACGGTAGTGAATCCATCCCAGGAAATGGCCACTATAGAGTTACCTGTTGATATGCATACTTCAAAAGTTTTGTATGCTGACGGGGGCTATCACCCTGCATTGAATGGAAATAAAATTAAAGTAGGCCCGGAACAATTGGTTGTGGTAGGCTTTGGTGAATATGCCAACGAAAAATATGACATGGGTATTGATGAGACCATCCAAATACCTGTTGCCATAAATAAAATGGAAACCCAATTCGTCCTTACTTCAAAAAACACTATACAGGCTAAAGTAAATGTTCCTGATGGCAGAGATTTGCGCATCATCATGCAGCAATTTTACCCAAATGGCGACCCCTGCCGCTCGTGGCTGGGCGCCCCGCCTGATGGCAAGAAGGTAAGCGAGGTTATTAAGATCAAAGCCACACAGGATGGCAAAGAAATACCATTACATATCGAATATGATAAAATGATTTGGAGCGGGCTATCATGGGGAGCGGCCGAAATAAAACAGGGCACTTTTGATGCCGCCAAGCCATTAATTATTCAATGCTCATCTGACGAAAAGGATACTTCAAAACTAACCGCATCTATTTATGCAATCGCTTATGCAAAGACTTAAAATAATGAAAGCAATAAGGGCAATAATTTTGGTAACTGGCCTATTGATGTTGATGCTTAACGCTTTAACGCAAACAATTAATGGCAAGTGGGTGGATACAGATGGCCATTCCATTAATGCACATGGTGCAGGTGTACTTTATCAAAACGGTATTTATTATCTATTTGGTGAAATCAAAAAGGGCAAAACATGGCTTGTTCCGAATCAAAGCTGGGAGGATTACCGCGTACCTGCCGGTGGTATATCATGTTATTCATCCAAAGATTTAAAACATTGGAAATATGAGGGAGTAGCTTTAGCCCCTGTAAAAGGCAAACCTGAAAACGATCTGGATACAAGCAAGGTGATCGAACGGCCAAAAGTGATCTATAACAGCAAAACCAAACAATTTGTGATGTGGATGCATATCGATAAAAAAGATTACTCCTACTCCCAGTCGGGTGTTGCGGTAAGCAATAAACCGACCGGGCCGTATCGTTACCTGCATAGTGGAAAGCCCAACGGTCAAATGGCAAGGGACATGACCTTGTTCCAGGATAATGATGGCAAGGCCTATTTAATTTACTCGTCCGAAAACAATAATACGATGCAGGTTTGTTTGCTGAGTGACGATTACCTGAGTCCTACAAAAACCTACAGCCGAATTTTAATTAACAAGAGGCGTGAAGCCCCTGCCCTGTTTAAAAACAACGGGAAATATTACCTGATCACTTCGTTGTGCACAGGCTGGTCGCCAAATGCAGCTATGTATGCAGTAGCTGATAACCCGCTGGGCCCATACAAAGAATTTGGTAATCCGTGTACAGGACCGGGTGCGGAAACAACTTTTGAGGCGCAAAGCACTTATGTTTTACCGGTGAACGGCAAGTACATTTTTATGGCCGACAGGTGGAATAAACTCGATCTTGAAAAATCAACTTACATATGGCTTCCTTTAACAGTGAATAATGGTAAGGTAGAAATCAAGGGTGAATAATGGTTGGATTGCTAAATTGTTAAAATGAAGTTCAAAAAAGGCTTAATATTAATAATATTGGGTTTATCAATATCCTGTTTTGCTAATGCCCAGAGAAGCCTCGATTTTGAACAGGGCCTTACCGGATGGCATACTACAGGAAACATAACGATAGATAAACGTGAAGTCCGTTCAGGTGTTCAATGTGCCAAAATAATAACTGGCAGTATTTTTCAACGGTTACCGGTTTTGTCATTGGCCATCGTACAGTTTGATGCCTATTTAAAGTCATCGAACAAAGGTATAAGTGGCTATGCTTTTCTACGCTTCTATAATGCAAAACATCAGCTATTGTTAGAGTACAAGAGCACATCCATCGACTCCACCAGTTATCAGAAAACAGGCAATTATACCGAGGCACCTCCTTATGCTGCTTATATGGAGATCGGCATAGCAAAAGAACCATCATCAGGTTTTATTTATGCTGATGATTTTAAGATCGAGCCTGATGTGGACAAAAATAAAAGCGCTCACAGGCCACAGGTCGACCTGGATCAGTACATGCGCCCTTTCTGGCATTCGGACACAATTTATAACGAAACTGTTCTGCTTTATTCTGTGAATGGACAAGCAGCAAAAGGCAAATTGTTATATCAGCCTGACCACATTTTATCGGTAAAAAGCTTTGATCTAAAGACTACCTACGCCGAAGGGAAAGATTATACCAAAAAAGAAAATGTCATAGAGCGCCTGCCCAATTCGCCAATGGCATTTCGCGCTGATACCTCATTCGATACTAAAAAAGACCTCGCCTGGTTCAATACCCAATCACAATGGGTGGTGGTCACCTACACACATCATGATAAATGGGCAGGACCTCTACCGACTTACAAAGGCAATCTTTTGCCTCTGACAACTGCAAAGGTTCGTGCCAAAAAACCATTGAGAATAGTCGCTTTTGGCATGAGCATCACCCGTGGGATGAATATAAGCAGCTATGATACTGTACCGCCATACATGCCCACCTATGTCAGCCTCTTTGCTAGGCAATTGCGCAAAGCTTATAGCCATCCAGGTA
>DATHLW010000190.1:0-7186 GCA_035487675.1 Mucilaginibacter sp.
GGTTAATGCAACGCAAAAAGGTTGTTTTACCGCAGCCTGAAGGGCCCATCATCGCGACAACCTCGTTACGGTTTATTTTGATGCTTACATTTTTTATAGCGTGATTATCGCCATAATATGCATTTATATTTTCAGCGCTTACAATTGTACTTTCCATTTTCGTGTCATCACTTTCGTGATTATGTTTAGTGTTAAAACAAATACTAATAATATGAATGATGCTCCCCAGGCCAGGTTATGCCAGTCGTCATACGGGCTTGTGGCGTAGGTAAATATTAAGTGAGGCAAGCTCTCCATTGGTTTTTGAACCGAGGTCGACAGATATGGGTTACCAAAAGCTGTAAATAATAATGGCGCTGTTTCGCCGATCACACGGGCTATAGACAGGGTAATACCAGATAAAATACCTGCAAAACCACAAGGCACGATCACCTTTAACATTACCCTATGGTAAGGCACACCTAATGACAGTGCGGCTTCTTTTAGAGAAGGGGGTAACATTAGCAGTGTTTGTTCTGTGGCCCTTATTACAATCGGCAACATCATTATGGACAAGGCAATACTACCTGAAATAGCAGAGAAAGTCCCCAAAGGCTTCACCAGCCAGAAATAAGCTACTATACCCACTACGATGGATGGTACACCCTGTAAAATATCAACACACAAACCGCTATAGTAGGCTAATCTTGTACGCGGGTTCTCGCTAAGGTAAATGCCGGCAAACATGCCAATAGGTATCGCTACAATGGATGACATTAAAACCATCAGGGCGCTTCCTACAAGTGCATTAATAATACCGCCGCCTTTTTCACCAACAGGAGCAGGCACGTGTGTTAAAAAATGCCAGTTAACCTGGCTTGCACCCTGCTTTATGATATACAGCAATATGATGATAAGCGGCGCAGTTATTAAAAAGGCAAAAAATATGATGATCCCCTTGAAGATCAAACTTTTGACGTTTCTGAATCCTATTCTAGCTTCCATGCCTTAGTTATTAGTAAAACGTGTAATAATTCTTTTACCTATCAGGTTGATCACTACTGTTACCAGGAACAGCACCAAACCCAGCTCAATAAGCGCGGATAAATATTCAGTATGATCAGCCTCAGTAAACTCGTTGGCGATAACGCTGGCCATAGTGTTACCCGGCGCAAAAATGCTGGTTGGAACAGCGCTGGTATTACCGATAAGCATGGTAACTGCCATGGTCTCGCCCAAAGCACGGCCCAATGACAATAATATACCGGCAAATAGCCCGGAACGTGTGAAAGGCATAATTACCTTGCGTATTACTTCAAAACGTGTAGCTCCCAATCCATACGCTGCTTCCTTTAAAGGGGTTGGCACCATTCTTATCAGGGTGATACCCAAAGATGCGCCATAAGGAATGATCATCACTGCCAGTATCAATGATGAAGTAAAAATACCTATACCATAAGGCAATACATGAAACTTGACCTCGAGCGAGCGAACCAGTGGTACCAGCACAAACAATCCCCAGAAACCATAAATGATGGACGGGACAGCCGCAATCAATTCAATAGTATTCTTTAACAGATCAGAAAGCCATCCTTTGGGATTGTATTCGCCCAGGTAAATGGCAATAGCGTATGAAAAAGGGATCGAAATGATCAATGATATAAATGAGGTAAGCAGTGTACCGATCAAGAATGGATAAGCTCCGTAAATGTTGCTTACCGGGTCCCATACTTTTCCCCACAGGTAGCCGATGCCCAGCATTTTAATTGAGGGCCAGGATTCTACAATAAGCGTTACCAATATGCCTGATACGACGAGTAACAGAATAGCGCTCATTATGATCAGGAGTTTCTTAAATGTGATCTCCCATTTCAGTTGCTTGTCGGATAGGCTCAATCTCGAATTTTTCATCACCTTAACCTGTTTTTGTGGAGCGAAGCTATCCTGGATTTCAGCACCGTCCGCATTGTCGGCGTTTGCAAAGGATGGTTTCATAATGTGTTGATTATTCTATTACAAAACAATTACCAGCACCGATATTTCGATGCTGGTAATTGTTAGAGTCAAGAGTCAAGAACCAAGAATCAAGACCTTTTAGGTAAACCACTTGGATCTCGACTCTTGTTTCCTGATTCTAATTAATTATAATATTGCTTTACCGTCGTAAGTGGCTGTTTTCAATATCTGTTCAGCAACTTTAACAGCTGATTTTGAAAGCGAAGCATAATTCAACGGAGCGCATTCTGCCTGGCCCTGGTGAATATTGTACCACAGTAATTTCAACAATTCAGTAGCACGGGCTTTTGAACGACCGTTATAGTTTTGTTCTTTGTAGATCAAAGCCCAGGTAAAGCTCGCAATAGGATAACCTTTAGGATTATCAGTATCGGTGATAGATACTTTTGAATCTGCAGGTATAGTAACATTACTTGCTAATGTAGTTGCTTCCAAGGTTGGTGCAATGAATTTACCACTCTTGTTTTGGATATTGGCATAAGACATTCCGTTTTGTTTAGCATAAGCTAACTCCACATAACCAATAGCACCAGGAGTTTGCTTAACTAAACCAGCAACACCTTCGCTTCCTTTACCACCTAAACCGGCCGGCCAGTTTACTGCACTTGCCTTACCAACTTTCTTTGCCCAATCAGCATTAACTTTGGTTAGGTAATCAGTGAAAATAAATGAAGTACCGCTACCGTCTGAACGGTGAACAACTACTATGGGAAGATCAGGTAAATTAACGCCTTTGTTAGTCGCTTTAATTTCAGCGCTGTTCCATGTAGTAATTTTACCAAGATAGATATCAGCCAGATCTTTACCTGTAAGGTTCAAAGCAGCATTAACGCCAGGGATATTGTAAGTTACTACCACTGCACCTGAAGTCATTGGGATATGCAGAACAGGAGCGCTCATCTTAGCTGTCTGATCAGCATTTAAAGGAGCATCTGAATCACCAAAATCAACAGTTTTGTTAGTCAACTGCAGTATACCGCCGCCAGAACCGATAGACTGGTAGTTTACCTTAGAAGCAGTGTACTTTGAAAATATCTTTGAGAACAAAGGATTAACAAATGAACTTCCTGCACCCAATAAGGTGTTGTCTTGTGCCGCAGCCGATAAGGCTAAGGATGATGCTGCCAATGCAACAACTGCTAATTTGAGATTTTTAATTATTTTCATGGTTTGCGTTTTTGCTAAATTGAATGTTATTATTTACCAAAAGTGTAGAAGAAAGTAAACCTGAAGACTAAGTTATGATCGTCAACTACACGACTGGCAACGGTTGTGTTTTTCTGGTCCTGGTAATTAATTAACCAGAAGTTAGGCTCAAAGTGAACATTCTTTACTGGGTTATAATCTAAACCTGCTGTATAGAAGGTCTCCTTATAAGCTGGGCTAAAAGAACCATAGTTAGTTAACACCACGGGATAATTGTTGTCTTTGTTGAACTTTGTATCAGGATTGTAGGTATCGAAACGTGCAAAATAATTCAGGGTCTTAACAATCGGACCTCTTACCCATACTGATAAACCGTGAACTGTCGCATCTTCAACATTTACTGCAGAAGCAAGAACAGGAGCACCAGCAGTTGGATTAACTACGCCAGAATTTATAACAGAATTTTGCAATTTCTGAGTGTAAGCTTCAACACCAATGGTTACTGGCTTGGTAGTATATGACGCAAATATTTTGAACATGTTGTGATATTGCGTACCAACTGGAACACCGCCTGTTATAACTGCATTAGTTGCCGTAGAGTTGCCTGAAGTTTTCAGGTAATCAGCATAAATATCAACGTACAATTTCTGATTTAAAAACTTAGCCCAGATATCGCCATAAAATATTTTAAAGAAACCTGTGTTAGCATTACCAGCTGATAATAAGCTGGCCTGGCTATTGTTGCCCACCATGAACACGTAACCATAGTTTTTGGTTGCCGGGTCAAACGTACCCTGTAAAGCAGCACCTAAGTCGTATGAGTTGTTTTTGTGAACGTCGGTGATCGTTTTTTCAATTGAACGATACGCCCAGGTACTTTCTGATAAGCTATTAGGACCGTTAGTACCAGGTTCATTTAAAGCAAAACCAGGGGTACCCATTTCACCGATCACAAAGTCAGTACCATTCCAAACATCTCTCACACGTAAGTTAAAGTTTTTGATCCAGAATGCCATTTTACCATCAACCAGGTTATCACCGTTAGATGTTGTAGTAGTAGTGGTTGTTTTAGTAGTTGTGGTTGAACCAGGTACTGCAGGTGTAACTGTAGTAACACTGGTGCTGGTAGCAGTAACAACACCGGTATTTGCATTTGGCTCAGATGCCAATAATACTTCAGCTTTGAATTTTTTAGTTATCTCATAATCATAACCCAAATATAAACGACGGAACTGAAATGCATTTCTGTACTGAGGTACACCATTATACATTGATTCAGGCCCTCTGTTTGTCGCATCAGCGTGTGCATTATAATAAAAATCACCAAAGGTATAACCCCATAATCTTCTTTGAGGTTTCCATGTAGTGTCTTCAGCTGGTTTTGCGGTTGTTTTAGCTTGAGTAAGAGTAGTAGCTGCCGAATCTTTCTTAACAGCTTTCTTTTCCAGCTTCTCATTTGAAGCTAAAGTGGTTTGCGCTTTGACGTTAAAGCCAACCAATAATAGGACCAACATTAGTATTGATCCTGTAAATTTTGTAAACTTTCTTTCCATGTCTGGTGAGGTTAAATTAAATTTCGGATCAAAATTGCATAGCCTGCATTACCTTAATGTTAAGACATGATTAACATTTGGTAATATTATGCCAACATTAATTTTAACCTAACTAAACAAATCATTATCAATTAAATAAGATAAATTATTAGTTAAATAATCTATAACTAATTATAAGTCAAATATTTACCATCATTTAGCCTTTTTATCATAAAATAACAATTACTTAACATTGGATTGACGCAGATTAATGATGTCTTAATACTAGGAGGGTATTTTCGCATTTAGAATTCTATTGTATGCGCAACCTGTTTTTTGACTTTTTCTCGCACCGGGCTTTATTTTATGGGCTGTTTAACCAGGCGGGGAATAATATTGTTGAAATGTCCGAATTACTTTCTGCTGTTGTGGAAACGGAATCTATTGAAGAACGTGAGCCGCTATACAGACAGATCAATACATTGGAAGAAAACGGGGATGATATCACCCATAAGGTTTATCTGGGCTTAGATAAGGTGTTTTTCACCCCGTTGAATCGCAAAGACATTCACATACTGGCATCGGCTATTGATGATGTAGCTGATAATATACATGAGGCTGCGGGGAGAATGAACCTGTATGAAGTTGATGTGTTTATGCCTGCAATCAGGGAAATAGTAAAATACATTCAGTTATCATGCATAGAACTGCAAAAATTGATCAAAGGTTTAGCAAAGATCGTTGATACAGAAGGGATGCTTGCCTCATGCAAATTGGTAAAAGATCATGAGCATCGAACCGACACGATCTATTATCATGCTTTAGCTGATCTGTTTTCGCAGGAAAAAGACGCCATCAAACTCATCAAACACCGGGACATCCTGTTTTCATTAGAAGCATCAGCCAATAAATGTAAGAATGTGACGGATGCCATTGAGATCATTGTGCTGAACAGTATTTGATCTGCTTAATATTTTATCCCGATTTTTTTAAGGATAAAATGAAGGAGCCAAATAGGGCCGATGAGCAAAAACTTTAAATCATCAAGGAAGGATGGCTTTTTACCTTCGATCTTGTGCCCTATAAACTGGCCTACCCAGGCTAATACGAATATTACCAGGCAAACCAGCCACAATGCAGGGCCACCTGTTTTTTGCCATTCAGCTAATTCGATTACCCCAAAGCTAAATCCCATCAATACGAACAGCATAAAATAGGATAACGTAGGTGATAGCTTGTAATAATAGTAGATAATAAACGCTATCAGGAACGAGGCCCAGTTGAAATAACCATTGTAAGAACCTAAAAATTTTAAAGTCGGGAACGGTATAGCCCAAACCAAACCAAATATGCTAAACACAATTAATGGAACGCATATCCAATGTATTAGCTTATTGGTTGGGTTTTGGTGATGTTCGGAATACTGATTGAAATAAAGATCAATCGGCCGTGCAACAGCATTGCCCGGAGCAGTTTTATTCGAAGATTTATTTGTAGCCAAAATAAATTATATAAGCCCCTCTCCTTTTCGAGAGGGGTTTGGTTGTGATTTATTTTGCAAATGCAACCGACCTGGTTTCCCTGATCACCGTTACCTTGATCTGGCCCGGATAGGTCATTTCTGTCTGGATACGGTTTGATATATCGGCTGCTAATATTTCTGATTGCGCATCGGTGATCTTTTCACTTTCAACTACTACACGCAGTTCGCGGCCTGCTTGTATAGCAAATGTTTTTTCGACACCCGGGTATGACAAAGCTAATTCTTCAAGCTCTTTCAAGCGTTTGATATAACTTTCCACCACTTCACGGCGTGCACCCGGGCGTGCGCCTGATATAGCGTCGCAAGCCTGTATAATAGGTGACAGCATCGAGGTCATTTCTATTTCATCGTGGTGAGCTCCTATGGCATTGCAAACTTCAGGATGCTCTTTGAATTTCTCTGCCAATTGCATACCTAAAATAGCGTGTGGCAATTCCGGGTTATCATCAGGCACCTTACCAATATCATGCAACAAGCCGGCACGTTTAGCCAGTTTCACATTCAGGCCTAATTCAGCTGCCATGGTGGCACAGAAATTAGCTACCTCGCGTGAGTGCTGTAACAAGTTTTGCCCGTAAGATGAACGGTAACGCATACGGCCAACCATACGGATCAGTTCCGGATGCAGGCCATGGATACCTAAATCTATAACTGTGCGTTCGCCTATCTCTACGATCTCTTCCTCGATCTGTTTTTTGGTTTTGGCAACCACCTCTTCGATACGTGCAGGGTGAATACGGCCATCAGTCACCAGGCGGTGCATAGCCAAACGGGCTATTTCACGACGCACGGGATCAAATCCTGAAAGAATGATCGCCTCTGGGGTATCATCCACAATGATCTCAATTCCTGTAGCTGCTTCCAGAGCACGGATATTTCTACCCTCACGACCAATAATACGACCTTTGATCTCGTCATTTTCAATATTGAAAATAGATACCGTATTCTCAATAGCGCTTTCGGTAGCTGT
>DATHLW010000191.1:0-2920 GCA_035487675.1 Mucilaginibacter sp.
AGTTGAACCAAAGCAATGGCCAAAACAAAGGCTATAAAACTGAGGATAAACGATTCACCCAAAAACTGCATAATAAGCTGCCTGCGCTGCCCGCCTACGACTTTGCGGATACCAATCTCTTTTGCTCTTTTGAGAGAACGGGCAACCGTGAGGTTTACAAAGTTGATGCATGCTATCGCTAATATAAATAATGCAATACCTGTCAGGATATAAGAGTAGGTTGGGTTGCTGGCGTCGGACAAGCCATTATCAGCTGGATAATCGGTATTGGTATGCATAGTGAGCAAAGGTTGCAGGCTGAATATCCGCTTATCCTTATCCCCATATTTATCCGCAGATGTTTTGATCTGGCTTGCAGCATCAGCAAGAAATACCTTGTTGATCTTGTCATCCAGATGTCTGATATTCGTACCAGACTTTATAACGAGGAACGTGTTTTGAAAAAAATTGAGCCACTGGTCATCGATATGATTTACCTTCTTCGGTAACAGCATTTTGATTTTGATCGATGAGTTTTGCGGTGATTTTTTGGTCACAGCAGTTACTTTAAAAGGTTGAAATTTATCATCTACTTTCAGGTCAAGTGTTTTCCCCACGGGGTTTTCCTTGCCGAAATATTTTTCGGCTATTTCTTCCGAGAGCACAACGGAATGGGGATCATCCAATACATTCTGAGGCTTGCCATACAGCATAGGAAAAGTAAAGACCGAAAAGAAATTACTATCTACAAACAACGCTTCCTGATCAAACACTTCATTACCCCGCTTTATGGTGTAATTGGCGCCCTGTATCCTGACAAAATCCTGCACTTCGGGCAATTGCCTTTTAAAGCTAGGGCCGGGCATATCACCAGTGCTCGAAAATTTATGCACCTGCCCGTCAGGACTTTTGTCGTCCACTACAAGATGGTAGATATTTGCGGCATTTATGTTGAACCTGTCGTAGCTCACCTCGTCCATGGTATATAAGAAGATGAGCATGCAACAGGCAAGACCCACGCTGAGTCCGACGATATTGATTAATGAAAACCCCTTGTTCCTCCAAAGGTTTCTGAACGCAGTTTTAAAGTAGTTCCGTATCATGATGTTGTACGTTTTATGTTCTACGTAGTACGTTTTTCTTTTCCCAAACTCAACTAATCACTGATCTCCGATCACTCAGATCTCAAACTCTTCACCGGGTTAGTTAAAGCCGCTTTAACGGTTTGGAAACTTATAGTTACTAAGGCAATTACTACAGCTAATACCCCTGCCACTACGAATACCCACCACTGTATCTGTATATGATATTGATACCCCTTTAACCATAAACTCATTCTCCAGTAAGCAACCGGGAATGCGATCAGGCAGGATAATATTACCAATTGTAGAAAATCTTTTGACAGCAGCGATGTAACACTTGATACACTCGCACCCAATACCTTCCTTATCCCGATTTCCTTAGTACGGCGTTCAGCTGTATAAGCAGCTAAGCCAAACAATCCGAGACAGGATATGACGATAGCCAATGCAGCAAATAATCTCGATAGTTTACTAGCCAGCATTTCTGTCTGGAACATGTTATTGAACTGATCGTCAACAAAACGATAATCGAACGGATATCCAGGATTATACTTCTTTAGTATGCCCTGTATATCAGCAAGCGTTTTCTGGATATCAGTCTGCGGTTTTATGCGCACATACATCACAGTATTATATTGTGGGCTGGCAACCATAAACATCACAGGGTCTGGTTTGCCGTACATATCGCCATATACATAATCATTTACCACACCAACGATAGTAGCCATCGTGGTATCGCCCTGGTAATGCATGGTTTTACCCAGTGCGCTCCCCTTACCCATCAGTTTTTCCATAGATTTGGTGATCACTGTATGAACCGGTCTGCCGGTATCCCTTACTACTAAATTCCGTCCCTCCAATATGGTTAAACCGGATGTAGCCATAAATTCCGGAGTCACATAACGTTCGGATACCAATACTTTGGAGCCCGGAGCTTTACCTTCCCAGGTCATTCCATCGGTATTATTACCGCCGTAAATGATGGAATGGTCGGCGAGGGCGGCATTTTCAATATGGCCTGTATTAAGCAGGTCCTCTCTTATCGGAGTATAACTCTTAGCCATTTGTCCATGCATATCTATTTCAACCAGGTTGTTTTTATTAAAACCAAGTTGGCGATTCTTTATATGTTGTATTTGCTGATAAATAATTACTGTACTAATGATCAGAATGATCGATGCCGAGAACTGTAGTATAACCAATCCTTTGCGTATGTATGCAGCACTACCGTCCTTTAATTTGATACCTTTTAAAACTGATACCGGTTTAAAAGAAGACAAATACAATGACGGATAACTGCCCGCTATTAAACCACAAATAATAGTGATAAGTAACAATGCAAGCACATGATATGGCTTTTCAACGCTCGGCGTAAGTTGCTTTTCGACCAAAAGATTAAACCCTGGCAATACAAGCGTTAGCAGTATCACACCAACCCCGGTGGCAATGAGCGCCATGAAGATCGCCTCGCCAATAAATTGGAATATTAATGAGTTTTTACCTGCACCTAAAACTTTGCGAACACCTACCTCGCGCGCACGTTTTTCACTGCGGGCAGTAGCCAGGTTCATAAAATTGATACAGGCTATCAGCAGGATAATCCAGGCAATGATCGTAAACAGGTGAACATATTCAATGCGGCCTCCTCCTGTTAGTTTACCATCTTTAAAATCATCATAAAGGCGCCAATCGTTCATGCTGAACAAAAACATGTGGCCAATAGCTGTGGGCTCATGTTTTTGAATATAGTTGAGCATCTGGTTATTGACCGTAGCAAAACTTACCCCTGGTTTTAATTCTACATAGGTGGTTGTATTGTTATTTCCCCACGATTTTAACCATGGACTATCATTCAGGTG
>DATHLW010000192.1:0-4903 GCA_035487675.1 Mucilaginibacter sp.
AAAATGCATTTGTAAGTAAGGATAGCTTGAACAAAGTACCAGAGCAGATTAAGAACTATCCCGAGTTTTCCATGTTTGGCGAACTGCCGGCGTGGGGGTTTTATATCAGGCATGCTGATGGTATTAAGATCACGAATATGGTGCTGACCTGTAAAGGGAAAGATTACAGGCCTGCCTTTATTGCCGATGATGTGAACGGGCTTAGCTTAACCGGTATAAGTATTCCTCAGGTCAAAACACAACCGGTGCTGTTACTCAATAAGGTAGGGGGTTTAAAATTGAAAGATATTAAGATACCCGGCAATAGGAAACAAAATATAATTGAGCAATCGCGCTAATTACTGCTATCTATTAAAAATAAAAAATTAATAAACTAACTGTTAAAGTCATGACAAAACCAACGAAAGAAGAAATGTCGCCTTTATCCAGCCTGGAAAATTGGGACGAAGATGTACTTAAAAGATATCCGGAGCCCGGACAGCCTGCCAAGGCCAAAGATGAGTTCAGAAACTATGATAGCCCTGAAATAGACGGGGTTCGTGAATTTTACCGGCTTAATCATAAATATCAAACTTATGACAACGTTTTAGCCAAAAAAGCTAATTTTTTAAAATTTGATAAAAGGGAAATGCCCTGGTGGTCGGCGATGGAATACCTCAATACGCTTATTGATGACTCCGATCCTGATCTGCAACTTGACCAGTTGCAGCATTTGCTGCAAACTGCCGAAGCGATTCGCGCAGACGGATATCCTGACTGGTTTGTACTAACAGGTTTTATACATGACCTGGGAAAGGTGCTTTGCCTTTTTGGCGAACCACAATGGAATGTGGTGGGCGATTCATTCCCGGTAGGCTGCAAGTTTTCGGACAAGATCGTTTATCCCGAATTTTTTGCAGATAACCCGGATACCTATGATGAACGCTTTAATACCAAATATGGCGTTTACTCACATCAATGCGGACTGGATAACGTGCACATGTCATGGGGACATGATGAATACATGTATCATCTAACAAAAGATTACCTGCCCGAGCCGGCCTTATACATGATCCGTTACCACTCGTTCTACTCCCAGCACCGTGAGCATGCATACGATCATTTACTTAGTGCGCATGACCAGGAAATGTTTAAATGGGTGGATAAGTTTAATCCTTATGACTTATATTCAAAAAGCCCGGTTGAGCCTGTTGTATCGGAGTTAAAGCCTTATTACGAAGACCTGATGGCCAAGTATTTGCCTGCAACCGTCAAATTATAAGTGGAATATGATTTTGTTAAATGCCGGAAACTTCAAGGCTTCCTAACGTAGGTTTGATTTCCCGGCGTTTTCAGTAAATCTTGATATAAATAATAACCTGTGTAACCCTTATGAAAAACAATAAACCTTCTGGTTTTAAAATGATACAAACCATGCGCTGGTATGGGCCAAATGACCCGGTAAGCCTTGCTGATTTGAGACAAGCAGGTTGTACAGGAGTAGTAACCGCATTGCACCACATCCCTAATGGTGAAATTTGGGAGATTAACGAGATAAATCAACGAAAAAAACTGGTAGAAAAAGCCGGAATGACCTGGGATGTGGTGGAAAGTGTTCCCGTGCATGAAGCTATTAAGACCCAAACAGGAGATTTTGAGAAATATATCGAAAATTATAAACAGACTATTCGGAATTTATCGGCTTGCGGCATCAAAATAATTACCTACAATTTTATGCCCGTGCTTGACTGGACACGTACCGACCTGGCTTATACCGTTCAGGATGGCTCAAAGGCGCTGCTATTTGAAAAGGCCGCCTTTATTGCATTTGATATTTTTATATTGAAAAGAGAAAATGCAGCACTGGACTATTCGGCGGATGAAATAAACCGCGCCTATGAACGATTTGAAAAGATGAGTGCAGATGAAAAGGTACAGCTACAGCGCAATATTATTGCAGGCTTACCCGGCAGTGAAGAAAGTTTTACGCTGGAACAATTTCAATCAGCATTAGATATCTATAGTCATACTGACGAAAATGCATTACGCCGGCATCTGATTTATTTTCTTCAGCAGATCATCCCGGTAGCTGATGAATTCGGTGTAAAGATGGCCATACATCCTGATGACCCTCCGTTTAGCATTTTGGGTTTGCCACGTATTGTATCAACAGCTGCTAATTTACGAGCATTAATTAATGCGGTTCCTTCGCTCAATAATGGAATTTGTTTCTGTACCGGTTCGTTTGGTGTACGAAAAGACAATGATTTACCGGCAATGATAAAAGAATTTGGCGATAGAATTCATTTTTTACACCTGCGCAGTACCCGGGGAAATGAGTTTGGTGATTTTTATGAAGACAATCATTTAGAGGGGGATGTGGACATGTACGAAGTTGTAAAGGAGATTGCACACCTTATGCAGGACAGAAAAGTAAATATACCGATGCGGCCAGACCACGGGCATCAAATGCTTGATGATTTAAAAAAGAGGACCAATCCCGGATATTCTGCTATTGGCAGATTAAAAGGACTTGCTGAATTGCGGGGATTGGAAATGGGTATTTTAAGGGCATTATAACTGTTTAGTAACCTCCAAATCTTGTGGGTTCTCTACTATAAATGAAAACTGTTATTAATTCCAAAGGATATTGGACGGAAGCATGTTCTTTAGGAATAAAAATAGACTTTTTTGACGGTTGACTATAGGGGAAAAATCTCGAACTTTTGTTTGTGACCGTATAATCCTTTGTGGAAGAGCACTTTATGGTCATGAAAAAGGAAAAATTGAACTAAGAACCTTCCCTCAAGTACTACTTAGCATGCGGACCACGAGGCCGGAGCTTCGCGGTAGCGACAAAGCCCTTCTTGTAGCTGGGGAGTTTCTTTCAGTCCGTTAGAACATTCTATTATTTTCTTATTTCATATAATAGTTCCACCATTCCGTTTTTGTAGGCTTTCACGTCTTTTAAGTGTAATGCTTGTTCTTGTCCTACCTGGTCAAAAAATAGTGTTCCGTCACCTAAAATAATAGGCAGAATTGACTGCCTTATTTCGTCAGCTAAGCTTAAACGAATGAAATCTTTGACCAGCATTACACCGCCTACAACCCAAACATTCTTGTAGTTTGGTTTTAGTCGCTCATTCACAAGTTTGTTCAGGTCGCCCGAATAAATTTCAATGTTCGGTCTTTCAACAGGCAGGTTTCTGTGAGTTAATACAATAGTCGGCGTGTCCCCATAGGCCCACCCATAAGATTTTGAAAGTTCCAAAGCGTGTTCGTAGGTCCGGGCACCCATTATGTAGCAATCTATTGATTTAAGAAATTCCACTGCATCCTGCTCAGTAACAGCAACTCCCTTTTCGTAGTAATCAGATGTCTCAAACCACGAAACGCTATTGTCTTTTTTGGCGATATAGCCATCAAGACTTGAAACCATGTGTATTGTTACTTTAAATGAGTCTGCCATTATTTATATCTCATCTGTAAATATGCATTGTCGAACTGTTGTTGACGCTGTCACTATTAAGCCTTTGTAGCAACCCCGAAACAATGGGAGAAACCGTCGTCGTCAGTAAGGAAGAATTCCGTCTGCCCGTAGTCTCTCTCTTCAATATCCGACACCTCGTATCCACGCTGCTTTAAACGCTCCCATGTTTCATGCAGGTCAGCTGGCGCCCAATAAAGCTGGATGCCATTATAGTCTTCCGGCTTGATAGGTGTTTCTGCTCTCCGGTTAAGCCAGAAGTACACATATTCGTTGTGGACCATGCAGCCTATCAGCCGGCCTTCATGTCTCATTTCGCTGTCCACGATAAGGCCGAGTCCATCCACCCAAAAGCGAAGACTTTTCTCGAGATCAGCGCTTGGAATTACAGGTATGCACGATTTAATGGTCATAAGTATTTGTTTTTGTATAACATTTATGTATGCGCGGTTTAGAGGTAGTATCTTAAAGTTTGGTTAATCAATTTATTCTCATTCCTGCGTGCCATCAGTCAAAAAGGTTGTCCTACATTTTTTTTAAATATTAAACAAAAGGCTTCATCAGCTTGTCCATACCTTTTTTCGTAGCCGATTAAATGATCAACGTACTCATTTAACGATTTATTTGTTAACGTAGTAGTCAATTGCAGCTCTAAAATTTCAAATGGGAATTGACTATTATTAGGGTTTGGGGTGTGCAAAAATAATGCATCGCTATGACTGTTAAAGTCAAGCAAGACTGCATATAATTGAAATTGAGCTTTAAAGTTTTTAGTCTTTTCAACCAGAATATCAAAATGCCTGAAAAGCTTGTCTAAGTGCGGCTGTCTTTTTTTGAAGCTATTGTCCCCAAATCCTTTCCAGTCGAAGTGTAAATGCCAATTGTCAAACCAGGACTCCGGGTTCTCAAAGTCTAACCAATCAATTTCGTCAAAGTCGTTTTTAATCGTAAGGGCTTTATAATATCGTTTTAGCCCTCTGTGTTTTTTAAATCTTTCCATTTTGTGGTTTGAAATTAAAATATTCAGGCTATAAATTCGAATATACTAATCATCCAACCCCTTACCACTCAAAATTTGCGGTATATATTTTTCAACCCTGGCCTCTCGGGTTTTGGATTGTTTGGGTTGAGAAAAATGAAACAGGTATCCCCGTTGCCGCCCTGGCGTTAAGGCTTCAAATGCAGTTTTCAGGGCCGGGATATGATCCAATTTACTTTGAAATTCTGCAGGAACAGCGAAGTCTGCAGTCTTTTTAAGATCCACCTTCAAACCGGCTTTTTCCACTTCGATGGCTTCAAAAATATAGGCCTTCAGGATGGGTTCCATCTCCACTATTTCCAGGAGATTGGTGAACCGTATCTGTCGCGCCGACTGCACATTCTCCGTTTGCTGGATCAGAATACCCTCGGCATCATTTAACAAGGCGCCTTTGAAAA
>DATHLW010000193.1:0-7503 GCA_035487675.1 Mucilaginibacter sp.
CCATAGTGTGACTTAGGTCCGTACCTATAACCTTGCCGTTAGTGCCGGCTTGCTTTGCCATGGTAAGCGCCTGGTCGCCTATGCCGCACCCAACATCCAGCACATGGTTACCCGGTTTTATATCCAGCAATTTCAGCTGCATTTCAAAGCCTTCCTGCACGGTGGGAAACTGGTGGGCATCTTCCAAAAACTTTATTAAAAAGTCTGTTTGTGCTTTGTCGACATTTTGAAAGCTTACGGTAAGGTCTTGATTTTTCATTTGATTAAGGCTTATGGATATTATATAACAAAACAATATGCAAATAATAGTAAGTGAAATAGGCGCATAAGATATATGTGCTATTCTGAATAAGAATATATTACATGAAATTATATAATTATTTGGATTCCTGATAATTATATTTCATAGGAATATTTATTAAATCATTGTTTAAGTGTCAATATGGTAAACTGTGAAAATTTCAATCTTATGATGTACTTTAGTTTCAAATGAAAATCCCAACTATAACAGGAATAATAGACAGACGGATGCTGGTCAACTTTACAGTTGAACCAGATATTTTAAGAAAAATATTGCCCGCACCCTTTACTCCTAAAGTATTTAACGGAAAAGGAATTGCCGGCATTTGCCTGATAAGATTAAAAGAAGTGAGGCCGAAAGGATTGCCTGCTTTTATTGGGATAGGTTCAGAAAATGGTGCGCATCGCATAGCAGTTGAATGGATAGAAGATGGAAAGACAAAAGAAGGTGTTTATATTCCAAGGCGGGATACGTCATCACTTTTTAACTCGCTAACAGGTGGAAGAGTGTTCCCGGGCAGGCATTATAAAGCAAAATTTGATGTGAAAGAAAAAGATGATGATTATCATGTTGCATTCGAAAGTTCTGACGGTACTACTATCAGTGTAGATGCCAGGGTAACACAATCTCTTAATATAGGGTCGATATTTAAAAATCTGACCGAAGCCTCGGATTTCTTTAAAGCAGGATCGACGGGTTATTCGCCCAACGGAAGCAAATACGATGGCTTATTACTCAATACCTATCAATGGGAGGTTAGGCCTCTTGAAGTTAGTCATGTGGCGTCCAGTTATTTCGAGAACGAAAGGATATTTCCAAAGGGTTCGGTGCAATTTGATAATGCTTTATTGATGACGAACATTAAACACGATTGGTCATCCGTACCGGACAAATTTAGCTGCTAAATATAAAAAGCCCGTTCAAATTATCACAATTGAACGGGCTGCTTATTTTCTTAGGCTAACGTAACTTTTACCTGCTCCAATTTTCTCCAGAAGTAGTAGAGCACAAAAAGTAGGGCCAAAAATACAAGAGGTATAATAATAAATGCAGTTTGATCATGAACACAGGCATGTGATGCAGCAGCCCCTATCAATGTAAAAGAAAAACCTGCAAATGCCCACTCTTTAATAGTTTTGTATTTGTTTTGAAGCAGGGCAACTACACCTAAGAGCTTGAGCACGGCCAAAAAGCCCATAAGGTATATGGGATAACCCATGGCATTCATGGCATCTACTCCAGCCTTAGCTTTGGCTAATCCTCCTCCTGCATCCATTACATGGAAAAGACAGAACAGGATATTCAACACCCAATAGGTGATTTTTATAGTTTTAGGGCTCATGATCAACTAATTTTGGTTAATTACTTTGCTTGATTCGGATTGTAATTTACCATCCAGCGGACGCCGAATTTGTCCAGTAACATTCCCCAATAAGCGCCCCAGAATTCTTTTTTAAAGGGAGCTTCTATTGTCCCTCCTGCTGAAAGACCATTAAATAAATGGTGAGCTTCTTCTTCGCTTTCAGGAGATATACATAAACTAAAATTATTGCCTGTTTGCAGGATTTGCCCCATGGATTCGATCATGTCTGTTGCCATCAGGACCACGCCATTACCCACAGGCAATGAGATGTGCATGATCTTGTTCTGAGCCTCCGGTGGCGTTTTGTCGCCGCCCGGCCCATCCTTAAAACGCATTATAGCGAGGAACTCAGTGCCAAAAACTGATTTGTAAAAATTAAAAGCTTCTTCGGTATTACCGCTGAAGTTTAAATACGGATTTACGGTTGCCATTATCTTAGATTTTAATTGATTGCTATTAAGTTATAAAATATTTTTGTTCATTCCTGCTATGGTTAAGCATCAGGCCGTTTGTTTTTTTAAATGATGGGCTATATTCTTTAATTGCTGCGTATGCCTGCGGGTATGAAACGAAGCAAAAGATATCCACTCCAGCCTGGTAAGCGGTCCCATCATCGGCATATCAAAACCTGAGCAAGTAACAGTCAGATCATCATTTTCTGCTACCTGCTTTATTCCATCTAAAGTCGAACTAATTGCGATTGAAAGACTTGTTTTTTCTTTCGGATCATCCGATGGTATAATAAAATCCGGCGACTTCATCTTAATATCCATGTTCAGGAAAATATCGCCCAATTGTTTTACGTGCTCTTCGGGGTCTCTGTCAGTAGGTTTTATCGGACCTTTAATTGTTTCTAATATGCCTGATATAGATTTCAGGATATGTTCGGCTACTTGTCCGCCTGTCCAGCTTCCTTCAAAAGGAATGATATTTATATTTTCCTGGTCAAACAAATTAAGTGCTCTCAGAAGCTCTTCTTTGGCGTTTGCGATTTCATTCTGCGCATCGTTTTTCATAATTTTTTGTTTTCATTGATTGGATGATGCAAATTAGTGTCAATAAATCGGTTATAAAACGCGTAAATCCGACAATCGAAAGGGCTATTTGCGACAAACTATTTTAACTACATTTAATTTATGAAAACAGTTTCCATCCTTGTACCAGAAAGCGCTGTTTTGCAGGGTATCGCTGATCCCCGCTATATGTTCACAGCCGTAAACGAATTTTTAAAGAATGCAGGCAAACCCCCTTTGTTTCATGTCCAGTTAGTTGGGCAAACTAAAGAAGTTAAGTTTAACGGCGGGACATTTTCCATTCATACTGACATTTTGTTGGATCAGGTAAAAAAATCTGACCTGGTAATTGTACCGCCACTAAGTGGTGATTTAAATGCTGCCATAAAGCTGAATGAAGGATTAATCCCATGGATAGTGGATCAGTACAATCGTGGAGCTGAAGTGGCAAGTCTCTGCCTTGGTGCGTTCCTGTTGGCATCAACGGGATTGCTTGATGGTAAGAAATGCTCAACGCATTGGCTTTTTGCCAATGAGTTCAGGAATATGTTTCCGGATGTCGATCTGGTTGATGAAAAAATGATCACAGAAGAGAACCATGTTTACTCCAGCGGAGGTGCGACCTCGTATTGGAACCTGCTTTTATACCTTGTTGAAAAATACACCACCCGCGAGATGGCTATTTTGGCCTCCAAATTTTTTGTAATTGATATAGGACGGAATGACCAGTCGCCATTTATTATTTTCCAGGGGCAGAAGGATCATGAGGATAAGGTTGTAAAAAATGCACAGGAATACATTGAGCAAAATTTTCAGAATAAAATATCTGTAGATGAATTGTCCGATAAATTTAGCATTGTACGCCGTACGTTCGAACGTCGCTTTAAGAAATCTACCCATAACACGGTAGTCGAATATATCCAGCGCGTAAAAATTGAAGCTGCCAAAAAGAGCTTTGAAAGCAGCCGGAAAACTATTTATGAAGTGATGTATGACGTGGGTTACACCGATATTAAAGCTTTCAGGGATGTATTTAAACGCATCACCGGCATGCCACCTGTTGATTACCGTAATAAGTATAATAAGGATGCAAATGTAATGGTGTAAAGCCTGGTCAATTCAGTTATCTTACAATTATGTGAATTGGGTTAAAACAAAAAAATCCGCCCAAAGCTTTGAGCGGATTTTTTAAAGCATATGTCTTTTTACAATGTGGCATATTCAGCAGCACATTTAATTTTTGTATCAAAATTTACTGTTTTAGTCAGATGACCAGTTTCCAGGTTTGTTAGGTTTAAGTAAGAAGACTGATCGTAGTTGATAGTGCCTTCGGTTATACTACCTGTAAGGTCAGCTTTGGCGTGATCATTTAAAGTAATATTAGCAGTGTAAGCGTCCATTTTTAACTGGGCCGAAGCATTGTTATGTAATTTAACATCCAGTTCGATAGCTGAAAAACTGCCGAATGATTTTACTTCAGCATTGTCATAAAGACTCATTTCTCTCAAGGTACTTGCTTTAACCCAAACTACCAATTTTTGGTCGGTATAGGACGAAATGCGTAATACACCATTTTCGTTTTGAACCAGGGCACTCTCTGCATAATAGTGGTTGTAAACTTTTACCTCGTCGGTTGTACCGTCCGATACAAAAAGTTCCACATTACCATGAACTTCAATTTTGCTGATCCTGCTCACCTCAGTTAAAGTAGTAGCTTCTTCAGTTGTGCGAGTGGCTGCAAAGCCTGATTTGCTTATGCCAAATACTGTTGACAGTGCGATTGCGATTGTTACGATTGACGTTTTCATTTTCTTAATATTTTAGTGTGAGTTGTTTTGTTCGTTTGTTTCAATGTCCAAAGCAACGGACTATTTTACTACCTGAAAAATGAAATAGACCGCGCCGCATCATATATAGACGAAGTGCCGGATTTAATCGCTCATCTGTATTTTGTTGGTTTACAACTATTTTAATTTGGCTAAATCGTTAAAAAATGGGCTTTTATCGGTGCTAATACGCTTACCATCGACTGATTATGGCTAACGAGATGAGAATTAGGATATAATCAAGATCTATCGATGGCTTTAATAGCAGTTTTTGAACCAAATACTTTAAGCTGTTCAGATAAAGTATAAAGAGCTCAAAAAGCTCTATAACAAAAAAATCCCGCTTACGTAAAAGTCTGTTAGTAAATGCAATAGTAGGACTTAACTATTGTAACCAGATTGATAAAACTTTAATGGGTAAACCACGTAATCTTATTGGAAGCAGCACAGTGAAATGGATTAAATATTACTTTACTATCATTTTACTGACAGTAACCACCTGTTTATTTGCTCAAAACCAGCAACTACATTTTGATCATCTTGGTACAGCCGAGGGCCTTTCTGAGCTTAACCCCAATTGCATTTTACAGGACAGTCGTGGTTTTGTCTGGATCGGTACTGCCGATGGATTGAACCGCTACGATGGCTACAAATTCAAAATATTCAGGAATGACGCAAAGGATAATACCAGTATTGGTAATAATTATGTCCAGGATATCCTCGAAGATAAAAGCGGAAATATATGGGTAGCTACAGTAGGAGGGGGCTTAGATAAATTTGACCGGAATACGAACCGTTTTCACCGTTACCTGCACAACGATAAGGATAAAAATAGCCTTTCAAGCAACTTTATAAGCAAAATTGCTTTGGATCACTCAGGAAAAATATGGGTGGGCACACAAAAGAATGGTTTGAATTTATTTGACCCTAAAACTGGGAAAAGCATTCATTATCTTAACACGAATGACCCCGCCAGTATTGCCGACAATGGGATTATGACGGTGTATGTAGACCATAGCAATAATGCCTGGGTCGGTACGGACAATGAGGGCTTATGCTTATTTAATCGCAGCAGCAATAATTTCACCACTTTTAAAAATCTGCCTGCAGACCCCGGATCAATTTCGGGCAATAAGATAACTGCCATTTTTGAAGACAGCCATCGCAGGTTATGGGTGGGTACCCAGGAAACCGGGTTAAACCTTTATAATAGCAGCACGCACAAGTTCAAACGTTTTGTAAATGACCCTCATAACAGCAACTCATTGGTGCATAACAGTATTCAAAGTATTGCTGAAGACGATGGTCATAACTTGTGGATAGGCACCGAGAATGGTGGATTAAGTATATACACGCCTGAATGGGAGCAGTTCTTTAGCTATTATCATGATGATGTGGATAACAGCACGCTTGCCAGCAACTCGGTTGACATTATCATGAAAGACCGTAACGGTAATATGTGGCTGGGTGTCTTTGCCGGAGGACTCGATCTGTATAAAAAAAACAAAAGCAATTTTGAGCACTACAAGCACAACTCGCGTCTCAATAGCCTTTCAAATGATTTTGTGCTGAGCTTATATGAAGACAAGGGCTATAATATCTGGGTAGGGACCGATGGTGGCGGTTTGAACATGTTCAACCTTAAATCGAATAGCTTTGCGGTTTATAAAAACAATCCTTCTAATAAAAATAGTATATCAGGCGACAATATATTAGATATTAAACCCGATGATCAGAATAACCTCTGGATAGGCACCTGGGGCAATGGTGTAAATGTAATGGACCTGAAAACCAGGACATTTAAAACCTTTAAACATGACCCGGCCAATTCAAATAGCCTGAGCGGCGATAATATTTATGCGATAGCGCAAACACGTGATAAAAAAATATGGCTGGGATCATTTGGTGACGGGCTTAACCAATACCAACCAGGAACAAATACTTTCGTTCATTTCAAGAATATAGAGAAAGACCCCACAAGCATAGCCAGCGACAGGATCAATTCGCTTTTAAGCGATAGCAAGGGAAATTTGTGGATCGGTACCGATGATATGGGCTTGAATCTTTTTGATCCCAAAACAAACTCTTTCGTGCGTTTTCCGCATAATGACAAAAAAAACAGCATAAGCAGTAATACTATTCTTGATCTGTATGAAGATCATTTGGGAAACATCTGGATATGTACATTAAGCGGGCTCAATCGTTTTGATCCGGTCACGCGACATTTTACGATTTTTAAAACAAAAGATGGTTTGCCTAATGATTATACTCAGGCTGTACTTGAGGATGATAAGGGGCATTTATGGGTAAGCACCAATAATGGTATATCCATGTTTGATCCTAAAACAAACAAATTCAAAAACTTTACCACCGAAGACGGCTTACAGGGGGATGAGTTTAAACAGCACGCTGCACTAAAAAGCAGCACAGGGGCATTTTATTTTGGCGGAGTAAACGGATTTAATTCGTTTTTCCCCGATCATATCGCACAATCACATTATGACCCGCCGCTTGTTTTTACCAATTTTGAAATATTTAATAAGTCCGTTGCAGTTGCAAAGAATAATAATGATCCTTCGCCACTGAAAAAGGATATTTCTGAAACACGGTCGGTCACTTTATCACATGATCAATCTGTTATCTCAATCGAGTATGCCTCATTGGACTATTTGTCGCCCAATAAAAAGAATTACGCATATATACTTGAACGGTTTGACAAGGGATGGAATTATGTAGGCGATAAAAACACAGCCGTTTACACTAATATACCCCCGGGTACTTATACATTTAAAGTAAAGAGCCAGAATAGCTCAGGCGAATGGTCGCCAAAAGTTTTAAGCCTCACTTTGACTGTTGTACCGCCATTTTGGTTAACCTGGTGGTTCGAGACACTGGCAGGAGTGTTTGTGATAACCTGTATTTACAGTATTTATCGTTATCGTGTTCATCGAATTATCAAGCAAAAAGTGAAGCTGGAGCAGGAAGTAAAACAACGTACTG
>DATHLW010000194.1:0-4467 GCA_035487675.1 Mucilaginibacter sp.
GGTTAAGTCGGTCGAAGTTTTATCGTAACCGCAAACAATGCATCCCAAATGGGCAAAGTAACGGGCAAGGCCACTCATACCGATGCCCCCTATGCCTATTAAATATACCCGTTTGATATTTTGCAGTTCCATTTCCTTTGCTTTAAAAAAGCCTCCCCCGCAACCGCACGGGGGTAGGCTGAAATTTAAATTAACCTGTTATATGAATAACCTCTTTCGCGATCACTTCATCCGCGTCCGGCAAAGCCAGCTTGCGTATATTCTCGCTTAATGTCTTTTGTTTGTGTTCGTCATTTAATAGTACAAGTACTATATCTACCAAATTTTCAACCGCCTTTCTGTCCGATACGTATTCGCATGCCTGCTCGTTCAGCAAAGCCATTGCATTTTTTGTTTGATGATCTTCCGCCACATTTGGCGATGGCACCAGGATCACCGGTTTACCCACTATGCATAATTCAGCAATTGTACCTGCACCAGCTCTCGATATAATAACATCAGCTGCGGCATAAGCCAAATCCATTCTGTTCAGAAACTCCATCAGGCGTATATTTTCAGAATTACGATTGCCCATCTGCTGCTTTACATCTTCATAATAGTATTTACCTGTTTGCCATATTAGCTGCACACCAGCATCTTCAAGCTTTTGCAAATCGGTAATTACGCTATTATTCAAAGTACGTGCGCCCAAACTGCCACCTATTACCAGGATGGTTTTCTTAGCCGAAGACAGCTTAAACTCCTTCAAAGCTGCATCCCGTTTACCATTGATATCAACTGATTCCCGGCGAACAGGGTTACCGGTCTTCACTATCCTGTCAGCCGGAAAGAACTGCTCCATCCCGTCAAACGCCACACATATCTTCCGTGCTTTTTTACCTAATCTTTTATTTGTAACTCCAGCGAAGGAGTTCTGCTCCTGTATCAGGTACGGTATTTTCTTCAGCGATGCAGCATACAGCAAGGGCCCCGAAGCATATCCACCTACACCTACTGCAGCGTCCGGTTTAAAATCACGGATGATACGCATCGATTTCAAAACACTTCCAATCAGCTTAAATGGCAAAGCCAGATTCTTAAGGATCGATTTACGCTGTATACCCTGTATATCCAACCCCACAATTTCATAACCGGCAGCAGGTACACGTTCCATCTCCATCCTCCCCTTAGCACCAACAAAAAGTATTTTAATAGTTGGGTCAAGTTTTTTCAAAGCATTGGCTATAGCTATCGCCGGGAAGATATGCCCCCCGGTTCCGCCTCCGCTAATGATTATTCTTTTACCTTTTGATTCCACCGATTATACTTTTTATTACACCGATTTTGGTTCGACGTGATATGTTTTACGTAGTACGTTTTTATTTTATTCATCATTTACGTATAACGTAAAACGTCCTACGTACAACCTGCTATGCTATCGCTACTTCTTTTATTTCCCCTACTATTACCTTCTTCGGTTCATCAATATCTCTGCTAACTGATAAGATGATCCCGAATGCCACGCTTGTAAATAATATAGATGTACCACCCATACTTATTAATGGCAAAGGCACACCTGTTACCGGGCCTAAGCCTACTGCCACGGCCATGTTCGCAAAGGCCTGTATGGTCAAGCTAAAACTTAACCCTGCCGCCAATAATGCCCCAAACGCTTTTGGGGCTTTTGTTACTATCTTGATACATCGGTATAAAAGGAAAAGGTAAATACCGATAATAGCCAACCCGCCCATTAAGCCGCACTCTTCTATGATCACCGCATATATCTCATCTGAAAACGCTTCCGGCAAATAGTTCTTCTGTTCGCTATGGCCCAGTCCTTTGCCTAATATTCCGCCAGTAGCTATCGCAATTTTTGCATGATCAGACTGGAATGATTTATCAGCATTAGCTTTATCCGGGTGCATAAAAGTGGTCACACGCGAGATATAGGTATGCCTCCTGGGACCCAAAAAGATAACACCCGCTAACAAAATAGCCCCTGCCAAACAGGTAATCGCTATTTGTTTGATACTGATGCGCCCGATGATAAGCAGCAAAATACTTACACCAAAAAGCATCAATGCAGTAGACAAGTTTGCTAACGCGATCAATATAAACACCAAACAAACAGCTCCCATGATCGGGATGAAGGATTGCTTTACATCTTTTATATTTTCCTGCTTGCGCGATAAAGTTCTTGCCAGGTAAGTAATCAACGCAAGCTTAGCTAAGTCGGACGTTTGGAAACTTAATCCTGTTCCCGGTATGGCTATCCACCTGCTCGCATTGTTGATGTGCGCACCAAAAATTAAGGTATACAGCAACAAAGGAATCGTGACGATCATCAGCAATTTGGATATACCGGCATAATAACGATAATCCAGCTTGTGCGAAATGTACATCAGCGCAATACCCCCCACTACCATCGCCAGGTGTTTCATCAGGATCGATTCCACACCCACACCCCGCTTAAAGGCCAGCGTACCGGTCGAGCTATAAACCGCCAGTAACGAAATAGCCGAAAGCAATATGACGATCAGCCATATCCACCTATCTCCTTTTGTATTACTTAGTATCCTGTTCATCGCTCCCCTGATTACACCGATTTTGTAATTATTTATTCATTCTCAACTTCTATAGCTCTTTAACCGCTTGTTTGAACTGCCTGCCTCTGTCTTCATAATTTTTGAACAGGTCAAAACTGGCGCAGGCCGGTGATAATAAAACCGTATCTCCTTTTTTAGCCAGGTGATATGCCACTTGCGCGGCTTCCTGGGCCGAAAAAGTATTTACTATAATTTCCACATCATCTTCAAATGCGTCGTGTATCCTGCGGTTATCTTTGCCTAAACACACTATGGCTTTAACCTTTTGTTTTACCAGGTCTTTCAGCATATTATAGTCGTTGCCCTTGTCCACACCACCAAGGATCAACACCACATCGGCTGTCATACTTTCCAAAGCGTACCAGGTCGAATTGACGTTGGTCGCCTTTGAGTCGTTGATAAAGCTGATGCCGGATATTTTGGCAACAAACTCCAGCCGGTGCTCAATGTTCCGGAAACTGCCCATGCTCTCCCGCATGGTCTCGTTTCGCAATTCGAGTACTTTGGCTACTATACCCGAAGCCATTGAGTTGTAAAGATTGTGCTTACCCTGCAGGGCCAGTTCGTTGATCGACATTGTGAAATGTTCTTTAAGTGTGTTTATGATAATATTGTCCGCCTCGAGATATGCTCCCGGTATAGTTTTTTTTTTAATGCTGAATGGTAATTGCTGTGCTTCGAACTTTCTCATTTCCATCCCTTCAATCGTTTCAGGATCGTCGGCACAATAAATAAAATAGTCACTGGCCGTCTGGTTCTGCGTGATGCGGAATTTTGATGCCACGTAATTCTCCATCTTGTAATCGTACCTGTCCAGATGATCGGGTGTGATGTTCAACAGTACTCCTATATCTGCCTTGAATTTGTACATATCGTCGAGCATAAAGCTGCTCAGCTCCAGCACGTAGATATCGAACTTCTCGGTTGCCACCTGGTAAGCAAAGCTTTTGCCTATGTTGCCTGCCAATCCTACATTCAATCCAGCATTTTTCAGGATATGATAGGTTAAACTGGTGGTAGTGGTTTTACCATTCGATCCGGTTATACCCACGATTTTTGCATTGGTATATCTTCCTGCAAACTCTATCTCTGATATCACCGGGATACCTTTTTCTTTTAGCTTTTTAACTATCGGCGCTTTTTCCGGAATACCCGGACTTTTAACTACTTCAACGGCCTTTAATATCTCGTCTTCTGTGTGTTGATTCTCCTCAAAGCGGATGTTCCAGTCCTGTAGTTGTTTTTTATATTGATCAGCTATTGCACCGAAATCAGAAACAAAAACCTCATAGCCCTGCTGTTGAGCGAGATATGCCGCCCCTGCACCGCTTTCGCCGGCGCCGAGTACAACAAGCCTATTTGTTTTTGATTCCACTGATTTTATTTTTGATTACACCGATTTATTACTTAACCTTCCAACTTTTCAACCTTACAACTTTCCAACTTCACCTATCTCAGCTTCAGCGTGATCACCGCCAGGATCGCCAGCATGATACTGATGATCCAGAAACGCGTTACGATCTTAGCTTCGTGAAAACCCTTTTTCTGATAATGATGATGCAACGGAGCCATTAAGAATATCCGCCTGCCTTCACCAAATCTTTTCCTGGTGAACTTAAACCACGAGACCTGCATGATCACCGACAAGTTCTCGATCAGGAAAACTCCGCATAGTAATGGCAACAATAACTCCTTGCGGATCATGATGGCAAACACTGCGATGATACCACCAATGGCCAGGCTGCCCGTATCGCCCATGAATACTTGCGCCGGGTACGAATTGTACCAAAGAAACCCAACGCAGGCACCCACAAATGCGCCTGCAAAAACCACTAACTCGCCGGAATCAGGGATATACATGATGTTCAGGTAATCTGCGATC
>DATHLW010000195.1:0-4272 GCA_035487675.1 Mucilaginibacter sp.
AGGAATGAATAGAAGTACGGTTCGCCTTGTCAAAAGAGGATTTAAAGATCACCGTAACCGGGTACTTCTGCCCTATTTCGGCAACTTTTTCAGCAACGGTATAAAGCAGGTCCTGGTTTTCCATTACGCAGGGACCTAATATAAAGAACGGCTTTTGCCGTACCTGGTCGTATAAACTCATGCACAAAGATGCAATTTTTTGGTAATACGTTAAACGTACTATGTTGTACGTGTCATATAACAGGCTAAACGTAGAACGTATCACGTAAAACGTATAACTTTGCCCCCATGATCAATTACTTCGAATTCTACGATATTCCTGAATCGTTTCACCCTGATGTAGCTGCCCTAAAAAAGAAATTTTATCAGTTGAGCAAGGAGTATCATCCAGACTTTTATGCGAACGAAGCAGATGAAAAACAACAGGAAATCCTGGAATTGTCAACGATCAACAATAAAGCCTGGCAAACATTAAGTGACTCAGCCAAACGCACGGAATACATCCTTCGCCAGCATGAGCTATTGGTTGACGGCGCAAAACCCGCCCTGCCCGCCGATTTTTTGATGGAAATGATGGATATTAATGAGCGCCTGATGGAAATTGATGATGCGGAACAATGGGCTGAGATCAACAGCGAGGTGCTTGCCGTGGATGATGATATTAACCAGAAACTGCACTCACTGACAAAGGATTATCACCAGTTAGATGATACTGCGAAGGAAAGCAGGCTGAATGAAATCTTAGATATTTACTACAGACAAAAATATTTGTTGCGTATTAAAGAGAGTTTAAATACATTTGCAGCCCGGTTTTGAACGAACTAATCCACCGTTCATAGTAAACTGGAAGCCCAGATGGCGGAATCGGTAGACGCGCTGGTCTCAAACACCTGTGGCCGCAAGGCCGTGCCGGTTCGACCCCGGCTCTGGGTACACCCGAAAAACCCTGATGCGAAAGTGTCGGGGTTTGCTGTTTCTAACAGGACCTATTATTATAATTTGTATATTAGTAACATCATGGCAAAGGGAGAAAAAGTCGCGTCTATTACAAATGATCTGGTATTACTTACGGAAACCGAACGGTTAAAAAGAGACATGTATCGGCCCGACATGGAAAAATTACGCTTATTTACTCAAATGCTGCGTACAAATAAGCTGCTAAAGAAAGCCACTATTCACCATAAATAGCCTTATGGATATTTCGGATGATGAATTATTGAAATTCTGGCGCGGCCTAAACAATAATCATGTCAGATATATTATGGTCGGTGGCTTTGCAACCCGCTTTCATGGCTTTAATCGCAATACTGACGATTTGGACATCTGGCTTGAGGATACCCTGCAAAACAGGAAGAACCTGAGAAAAAGCTTTATCGAATTGTCTTATGGGGATTTTCCCTCGCTTGAAACGATGGAATTTGTTCCCGGATGGACAAGTTTTTATGTAGGCCATGTAATAGAGTTGGACATCATGACCAAAATGAAGGGCCTGGAGAACTACTCATTTGATAAGTGTTTTGAAATGGCTTCAATTGCGGAACTTGATGGCATACTTGTACCGTTCCTGCATATCAATCAATTAATTGAGAATAAAAAAGTTGTTAACCGTCCAAAAGATCAGATCGATGTAATAGCTCTTGAGGAAATAAAAAGACTACGAGCCGAATCTTAAAATATTTTCTCAAACACCAATGTCTATGCCGTTTTTATCTCACATATCGCTTCCACCTTTGCAGGATGGCAATTATCTGCAATATATTCCAAGCATTAATAAAGGATTGCAGCTCAATCTAAAAAGTAATGTGACGTTTTTTGTTGGTGAAAACGGATCAGGAAAGTCAACCTTACTAGAGGGTATTGCAGAACAATGCGGATTTAGCCTAAGAGGTGGTAACAGGAATCATAATTTGAATACCGGATACCGTTTTGACGGATATGAATCACCATTGACACGACACGTACGTTTAGGCTGGACACCGCGTAGGATTAACGATGGGTTTTTCATGAGAGCAGAAAGCTTTTTCAATTTTGCTTCTTATATTGATGAACTAGCTTTGGATGATCGTCGTATTCTGAAAGCCTATGGCGAGCGGTCTCTGCATCAGCAATCGCACGGAGAATCGTTTCTATCATTATTTAATAACCAATTCGAATCCGGTATCTATATACTTGATGAACCCGAAGCAGCTCTTTCTCCGGCAAGAATATTAGCTTTCATGTCAGTTATCCATGAACTTGAGAAAAACGGCCGGGCACAATTTCTGGTAGCTACTCACTCACCAATACTTATTTGCTATCCGGGGGCCACCATTTATCAATTTGATGAAAACGGTGTGCGTGAAACGAGCTATGAAGATACCGAGCATTTTTATCTTACTAAATCGTTCCTGGATAATCCGGCATTATACCTTCGCCATCTGATGGATGGGTAAATGTCTATGTTGGAAATTTAACTTGAAATTGATCATTTAATATATTTTACTCCTGTACTCCTTCTGCCACCCGAATATAATATCCGTTAATATCAATAAAAGCAAACTCCCGCAACCCATATGGATGCGTTCTTAACGTGTCTGCAAGTTCAATTTTTTTGGACTGAAATTCGGAGAATATTTCGTCGATACTCTCAACAAACCACATGATTGGTAACCTGCTTTTCGGGTAACCGTTTATGATATTTACAAAATCAGGGTCTTCACCAAAAAGCAGCCGCATATCGTCCCTTCTGATGCCGCCATCTGTTTCATGGCCATCTTTGTTGGTCCAGGTCCATTCGTCGTAAAAACCTAAAGTATCACGGTAGTAATTAAGCGTTTCGCGAAGATTCTTTACAGGAAGGTGCGGGTTGCTTCTTATGAATTTCTTTGCTTTCATAACATTCGGGTACTGAAAAGAGCGTACCTAAATTAGCAAATATTTTATCGTGATTTTTGAGGTGTAATGTTTATTTACGCCCACCTGATTTCCCTGTAGTCTTGCAGGAAACCTGAAATTTGAGCTTGCTCATCGGCATTGAGATAACCGTAATATTCCCAGGTTTGGTTCTCGGGAGAGAAGGAAAAATAGCCACCCGGAGAATCATCCTCAAACCATACGGAATAAATAATTGAGTTATTTATTCCATAACTTTTTAAGTTATCATATTTGCCGATAAGCTTCACATCGTGTGTGTTGCCATCCGGCATTCTTAATTGTAGGGATAATGAATTACTCATGATTATTGCTAATACGGACAGAAATACAAAATGGTTTTTAGTTTTTTGAAGTAAAAGCCTTCTGATTGTTATCTTGCGGGCATTTTCTAGAATACTATGAAGCATCTTCTACCTCTGATTTTTTTATTTTCTCTTTCCTCAATTGTAAAAGCACAAAATAGTTATGAATTAAACACGGGCTGGAAATGCACCCCTTTAGATAGTATAAAAACCGACGGCTACAAAATATCGTCCGGTGATTACAATACTAATAACTGGATGCCTGCCACCGTGCCCGGTACTGTTTTAACTAGCCTTTTGAATAATAAAAAAATACCCGATCCTTTTTTTGGGATGAACAACGAACAGATACCGGATATTTACAAAACCGGCCGTAATTATTACACGTATTGGTTTGTAAAGGATTTTAAAGAGAAAGCTGATTTAGATGAACAAGTTTATCTGAATTTCAGAGGGGTTAATTATAGCTGTGATATTTACCTGAACGGGAAGAAACTGAATAAAACAACGCAGGTTGGAATGTTTTTGCGATACAGTTATAACATTACCCCGTACTTAAATAAAAATGGGAATAACAGGTTGGCTGTATTGGTTCATCCATCTGATGTGCCCGGTAATCCAAATGGCGGACAAGGCGGCGACGGAACGATAGCCAGAAATGTCGGGTTACAATACACTGCCGGTTGGGATTGGATACAACCTATCCGCGACAGGAATACAGGTATATGGGATAAAGTCACCATTCAAAAGACTGGAAAAGTACGTATAGCAGATACGCACGTAATCACAGTGGTTCCTGGGATTCGTCAAATTGAGGGTCAGCAGCAACCTGCTATTATTAAAGTTTCTGCTGAACTTAAAAACCCTACAGGGGGTACGGTGAGTGGCATTTTGACTTATGAAATAGATGGGAAAACACTTTCAAGGAGTGTGTCTTTGAAAGCTAATGCCAGTCAGGAGATCAGACTTAACGATCTTATCCTGCAAAATCCAAAATTATGGTGGCCAAATGGCTATGGCCCACAAAATTTGTATGACCTGCATATTCGTTTCCTTA
>DATHLW010000196.1:0-9626 GCA_035487675.1 Mucilaginibacter sp.
CCTATTATTACCTGATCGACCTTGGGCCGGGTGGGCGAAAGATCAAGGGTTTTATTACAGTGATTAAACGGCGGTAAAGGGGTGGTTACGGAGAAGAATAAAATTTTATAGGATAAGATGCTAACTCATAATATAAATAAAAGAAGGTCAAGAAAGCTTATCAGGGCAACCGCAGTAAACCTCATCGCTATAATTATGCTATGCGGGAATTATGCACATGCACAGTTAACTAATATTCAATCTATATATTTTCAAAATCAATATCTTGCTAACCCCGCTCTGGCTGGAATGGAGCCCCAGCTTAACTTGAATATGGACTACCACCAGCAATGGATAGGCGTACCGGGCAGCCCGACACTCACCACTTTTACTGCTGATTATAATTCGGGCCATAAAGTTGGGTTGGGCCTAAATGTTTATAGCGATAATGCAGGGTTGATCAACAGGACGAGAATAATGGGCACTTATGCTTATCATATACCGTTAAACGATAAAGGGGCTAAATTAAGTCTCGGATTGTCAATAGGTTTTGGTGATGCATATATTAACGAAAATAATGTAGTGGGCGAACAGGGGGATTTGGCAGTATCTCAGTTTAATAACCATGGAGTGTATGCTGATGGCGATATTGGGGTAGCTTATACCAGCCCTAAATTCAATGCCCAACTTTCATTACCTAATCTGAAAAGTGCCTTTTTCCAAAGCCAGGCAGACGCTGTGGATGTAGAAGCATCCACATTTTATGCTGCAATGAGTTACAAAATACAATTGACTTATGCGGCAAACTATAGTATTTTCAGTATTGAGCCCAAGGTAGCATACCGGGGTGTAAAGGGCTACAATAATGTTTTTGATGTTGGATTTAATTTATACAGAACAACCTTTGAAAATAATTATCAGTTAGATATGCAAGCAATGTATCATAGCGACAACAGCCTTTCATGGGGCTTCGGGATAGACTACCATACGCTTGGGCTATTATTTACCTATACTTATAACACGGGCCCGTTGAGTAGTTATGCGAACAATACCTTTGAGTTAGGTGTTAGCCTAAAGCTATTTAAGAAGGCAGCACTTTAACAAAGAAGAAATGACAAGCTGTTTTATAAATTATCCATGTGATACTTATTAAGCAGGTTAAGCAGTACGCCGTTTGTCCAGCCAAAACCATCCTGCAAGGGATATTCTCCGCCACCGGCTTTTACATCGGTATCCAATACATTGTATTTCTCCATCAGTTTGCCTGTTGAGTTGAACACCCGGATATTGGTACTTATCCACGACTCGGCTACAGACCGCGCAAGGCCATTATAGTTATACTTGTTTAAACCATCGATAGCCATATACTGAAGTGGGGCCCAGGCGTTGGGGCTGTCCCATTGCTGGCCCGAACGTTTAAAAGTAGTTACCAATCCACCTGACTTTAAGAATTTGCTTTTTAATGCAGCCGCCACTTTTGCAGCTTGTTTAGCATCGGCAATTTTAAATTCTAAAGGGAAAGTGCCTGCAAGCGTTTGATGCGGAGTAGTTTGTTTGGTTTTCCAGTTGTAGTCCATAAACCAGCCGTCTTTTTCACTCCAGCTGTATTTTAGTATGGCTTTTTTGCGTAGTAAGGCTTTAGTGGTGTATTCCCTGTATTTAAGGCCATTTCCTTGCAGATGATATGATTTCGCAATAGAAAGCTCCAGGTGATATAGCAGGCAATTCAAGTCAACCGGAACAATAAAAGTAGTTTGGATAGTTTCCAGCCTTCCGGTTGTATCCATCCAACGGGTGCTAAAATCCCATCCCGACTCTGCCGCTGCACGTATATTACGATAAAAATCTCTCAGCTTCTGTTTTGTCAATTTGCCGGCCTCTACATCTTTTTTGTAAGATTCTTCACGTGGCAGATCCGAATCGTCCCAATAACGATTCAGTATTTCCCCATCTTTCATGCGCACAACCATACGGTAAGCTTCACCGGGTTTTACTTTGTCAGCGCCGTTCATCCAGAAACTATATTCTTTTATCAGTTCAGGCTGATATTTTACCATTACCCCATCACCTTCATCTTTAGCAAGCAGATCGAGCATCATCGAAAAGAAAGGTGGTTGTGAACGTGTCAGGTAATAGGTTCGTGTACCGTTGGGAATAAACCCATACTTGTCAAGCATGTAGGCAAAATTGCCGATCATGTTATGGATGATCTGTGTTTGATGGCTTTCCTGCAATCCTAACATAGTAAAATAGGAGTCCCAATAGTAAGTTTCACGAAAACGGCCACCTGGTATTACAAAATCATTGGGAAGCGGAATTAACGAAGACCATTTGGAAACTGTATCATGTTTACGGTAAAGTACATGCCATAGTGTATCAATATGTTTGCGTATACCAAGCGAAACATCAGTTTTAAAAACATTTGAATTGGCACCAGGTACAATAAAATTTTCAAGAACAAACTGTTTCAGATCAAAGCCAGGCTTATTCTTTTGGTCGTTGTAATCCCTCGTTATCAGTTCCGGGTCGCGGCGAGGGGTGGCATCAACGAAGGTTTTGTTGTCAGGGAAAATGTCCGATAGCTGCACGGCCTCAAATAAGCCTGGGAATAATTGCCTTGGTGAATAAATCTGCGCATACGAAACGCTAAACGTAATAAGCAGGAATAACGTTAATAACAGTTTTCTCATCATTATGATAATGTTTATTTATATAAATATTCTAATAAAGTAATGCTCGTTTCAGGCAATAAATCGGCTGGCTATTATAATAATAAGCAAGGTAAAAAAGAATTTCATATTAAGGAGTCAATGGGATATTTTTGACATCAAAAAAAATCAACAACAATTTTTTTACAATTCAGCACAAGCCTTTTTTAAATTTAAAATGCAAATTGTTATTCCAATTTAAAACAAAACTCATTTTTTAAGTATAGATTTAGGCATCTAAAACCACCGGCTTCGACATGAGAATATTTATATTAACCCTGTTCTTGTCATTTCTTGGATACTCGGCATACTCATCTGTAAAAACAGACAGCCTTTTGGCACAGTTGAAAGTTGAGCTATCAAAAATTAAGATGTATGACGATCAGAAAGAGCTAAGGATAAAAAAACTAAAAGCCCGGTTGGATGCTACCCCTAAAGCTAATTACGATACTCAGTACAATATTTGCAGCGAATTGTATGAGGAATACAAATCATACCACTTTGAAACAGCATACATTTATACTCAAAAAATGCTGGCTATATGCAAGGCAACCCATAGCATTCCCCGGGAAAATGATACTAAAATCAGGATAGCATTCCTTTTGTTGTCGTCGGGGATGTTTAAGGAAACTTTTGAAAGCCTGAATCAAATTAATACACACTTATTAAATGATAGCTCGAAACTGGAATATTATTCGCTGAGGGAACGCGCTTATTCCGATCTGGCCGATTACAATAATGATAAAAATTTTGGTCCTTTTGATAAAGCTCAATCTGTCAAGTATTTAGACTCTGCTATTACTTTATCCAGGCCCAATTCGTTTGAATTGTTACGACATTTGGGAGACCGGCAAATACGGGTAGGGCAGGCACAATTACCTTCAAAATATTATATTGAACTTTTAGATCATTACCCCCTTACTGCACATCAGCGTGCAATGGCTGCCACAGCTCTAAGCTCTTTTTATCCGGGGGACAAACATGCTGATGACAGAATGGGCCTTTTAGCCATAGGCGCTATTAATGATATACGCTCATCAACCAAAGAAACTTTAGCCATTTTTAAGTTAGGCCAGGAATTATTCAGGCAGGGCAATGTAAACGAAGCTTATGCTTTTATAAAGCAGGCAATGGATGATGCCGAATTTTACGGGGCGAGGCTACGGAAAATAGAGATTGGGGCGGTTTTGCCTATTGTTGCCGCACAAAAAATCATTATCACAGAGAACGAAAAGAACAAATTTTTGATCTATTTACTATCGATAACAGTCTTAGCAATATTAATTTCCCTGGTGTCGTTTATCGTATTTATCCAACTGAAAAGGCTGAAGGTAAAGGAAAAAATAATTGAAGAAAAGAATGTATTGCTCGAGAAGATCAACGACAAGCTTATAGAAGACACCCACATTAAAGAAGAGTATATTGGCTACTTTTTTAATGTGATATCAGGATATATATTGAAACTCGAAAAACTTAAGCGGAATGTTGAGCGAAAGATCACGATTAAAAAATATGATGACGTGTTATTGTCTGTAAATGAAATAAATATAAAAAAAGAAAGAGAAACGCTCTTCTACACCTTTGACCATATATTTCTTAAAATTTTCCCCAATTTTATAGGTACTTTCAACTCCCTTTTCAAGAAAGAGGACCAGATATGGCCCAAGGACAATGAAGTATTAAACACCGATCTGCGGATATTTGCTTTGATGCGGTTAGGGATCAGTGACGTAGAGACCATTGCTAATATATTGGAGTATTCTGTAAACACCATTTATGTTTACAAGATGCGCATTAAAGCAAAGGCATTGGTCCCCAGCGACGAATTTGATCACCGGATAATGGATATTAAGGCCATTGAGGTGCTCAATAAGTCCTGATTCCTTCATTGGTTTAAAAAGAAATCACGCAGCTTTAACAGTGCTATACGCGCATAATGAATTGCTTTTTTAGCTCTTGCAATTTATCATCTTGTTAAATTTATACTCGAAAGAGTTAAATTAATACCTTAAAATCTTAAATTAAGTTTATATTTTTTTCAACTACTTATTTTGTAAATATTTGATTATAAAATATTTACATTTTAAAAATGCATTTTTTTCTTATATTCTATATAAACAAATAGGTAATTTTGTAACGTATTTATTACTTTGCTTTAAATAGGCATAAGATATATTTAAAAAGTTGCTTGAAATTTTAAAAAGTAGTAACTTAGATTATATAGGATTTGCCCTAATAACCAATTAACCAAATAAAATAATTTTACCGGCACCAGGTGTGCGTCACTTAATTCATTTATTGTATTGATTACGATTTGTGTATTAGGATTTCAAGTAACTGAGATAAGATACAGGTTATGCGACGGCAATGCTATTTTTTAATAAACCAATTTATAAACCAACTCACTAATGAAAAATAGAAAGGATAGTAACATACCGCCTTAACTAAAAAGCCGAGCGTAAACTAGTTATGTAAGAATATTTATATCTCAAAATATTTATAACAAGATGTTTACCAGCGCTATCACTAACTAACTAATCAATAAACCCGTTCAACCCAAATTTTATGCATTTAAAAAATTTACTCAAAGTAAGTTGTTGCTTTATGTTACTATGTTTATTTGCGTTGCCTGCTTTGGCACAAAACGTAGTAGTTACCGGTAAAGTAACAGACTCAAAAGATGGCTCACCTATCCCGGGTGTTTCCATTTTAGCGAAGGGCACAACAGCCGGAACTGTAACCGATGTAAATGGTTCATTCAGGATTTCTGTTCCTTCATCGGTAACTACGCTTGTGGTGTCTTATATTGGATACAACCGTAAAGAAGTAGCCCTTACAGGTTCTGCCTTAAACATTAGCCTCGAATCCACTTCAACCGCGCTGAACGAAGTAGCTGTTGTAAGTGTTGGTTATGGTTCGGCCCGTAAAAAAGATGTAACCGGTGCTGTAGAAAACATTTCAGCCAAAAACTTTAACCAGGGTGCGATAATTAACCCTATTGACCAATTATCGGGCAAGGTAGCCGGCTTAACTATTACACAGCCGGGTGGTGACCCTAACCAGGTTGCTTCTGTTCGTTTAAGGGGCCAATCATCACTTGCCGGTGGTTTATCACCATTGTTTGTAGTTGATGGTGTGATCCTGGACAATCCTAATCAGTTTCAGAATATCCCTCCGGATGATATCGCATCGTATGACGTTTTGAAAGATGCATCCGCTGCCGCTATTTATGGTTCGCGTGGTGCAAATGGTGTAATTATTGTTACAACTAAAAGAGGCTCTGCCGGAAAAGCTGTTATTTCGTATGACGGTATGGGCGGGTTTAGTAAACAAAGTAAATATTATGACCTGTTATCGCCAAGTGATTATCGTGCAGTGCTTGCATCGAATTATCCTACAAACGTTGCTACTTATGATAAGGGTGGAAATACCGACTGGCAAAAAGCGATCACGCGTACTGCATGGCAGCACAGGCATACTGTATCAATTTCTGGTGGTGCTGGCAGTTCAAACTACATTGCTTCCGCCAACTATTCAAACCAAGACGGTATTGTTCTTAACACAGGTAAAGAGCAGTTAGGTTTGCGGTTCAGCGGTGAGACCAAAGCATTGGATGATAAACTGGACATTAAAGCTGGTATCCAAAACATTAGCACGGTTCGCAGTTTCATCGATTATTCGAACTTTAGCTTTATGTATAATTCGCCGCCAACATTCCCGGTTAAGAATGCAGATGGTTCTTACTACACCTATACCGATTTTAACGAAGCAAACCCGGTTGAACATATTCAGCAGTCCTATTTAAAAGCTTATGAATATCTAACCCTGATAAATGGTTCAGTTGATTACAATATCACACACGAACTAAGAATAGGGGGCCAGGGCTCTGTTTCCCGTAACAATGTTCAATCACATGGTTTTGTTCCTACCTTTCCTGGTGAAGGTAATGTGAACAACGCCGGACAAGCACAGGAAAATACCAATTCGTACAAAGGTAACCTTCATTTAAATTTTGACAAGACCTTTGGGAAAAGCACGCTGAATTTTATAGCCGCATACGAGTATAATGATTACTTATACAGCAACTTTGCTGCATTAGGCCAGCAATACATTATACCGGAACAATTGGATAATAACCTGGGTGCTGGTAACTCGCAATTTAATTCAATCTTTTCATATAAGGACGATTATATCCTGATATCTTATTTTGCCCGCGCGGCCTATAACTATGACGGACGGATTTACGCAACCGCAACTATACGCCGTGACGGTTCCTCAAAATTCGGTTCACAAAACCAATGGGGTACTTTCCCGTCATTTGACCTGGCATATCGCTTCAAAAAAGATTTGCTGGCTAATGTCGATTGGATAACCGATCTGAAATTAAGAGTAGGTTATGGTGTAACCGGTAACGCTGATGCAATAACTCCTTATGGTACATTAGAAACCGTAGGCTCCGTAGGTAAATATTTTGACAAATCCTCAGGCTCTTATCCAAGTGCTTACTCAACAGTCCAGAATGCGAACCCTCTGTTAAAATGGGAAGAAAGACAAGGTAAGAACGTTGGTTTGGATTTCGACTTATTTAATGGCAGGGTGTCTGGAAGTATGAACTACTTTAATGATAAGACCAAGAACCTGCTTTACAACTATAACGTACCAACACCTCCTTTCGTAACCCCTACTATTCTTGCGAACGTGGGATCAATGACTAATAAAGGATTTGAGTTATCACTAAGCGGGCAAATACTCACCGGCCCGAAATTACGGTGGACTGCAAGCGGTCAAATCTCATTCATATCAACTAAGATCACCAACTTGTCAGGACAGTTTCAATATGCCGGGAAAACCTATCAGTTAACAGCAACACAAATTCCGGTAGGTTCTTCAGCGGGTCGTGGTTTGAGTTCGAATCCGATCACCTACCTGAAACCAGGTTACAGTCCTTATGAGTTCTTCTTGCCTCATTATACAGGTGTTGACGCAAGCGGTAACCAAACTTTTGATGGACAAACTATCGCCCAGAACCCTAATCCGGCAGGCCATTACATAGACCCGGCCCCCAAATTTAACTACGGATTCAGCAATAGCTTTGATTATGGCAACTGGAACCTTAATTTTGCTTTAAGAGGTGTGTATGGACAGAAGATTTTCAATAACACCTTGCTTGATGTGCAAACTATTACCCGTTTACCAGGAAACAACGTGACTAAAGAGGCTTTAACCAATGGAATTAAAGACGCACCGGTTGCTTCAGACCTGTGGTTAGAGAATGCTTCATTCCTGCGTATGGATAATGCTACTTTAAGTTACAATTTCAAAAATGTAAGCTTTGCAAGCAACCTTCGGGTATTTGTTTCATCTAACAACGTTTTTGTAATAACTAAATACAAAGGCCTTGACCCGGAAGTGAAAACTGAAAATTCAACCGGTGGAAACATATTGTTTGGCAGAAACCTGAATGGTTCAAATAACCAGGCTTATATTGATGCCAACTACGGTGGCCAGGCATACTATCCAAGAGTCAGAACATTTTCACTGGGTGTAAATGTTACATTGAAATAAGAAATCTATTATTTAAAGAAAATAGTGATGAAAAGAAAAAAACATTTGATTATTGCCTGCACAGTGATACTGGTGGGCAGTATCGTCCAATCGTGTACAAAGCTCGATAAAAAATTATATAGTGTCGAGCCGGTAGGTAACTTTTACCAGACACCTGCTCAGATAGCAGCGGGTATAGCGCCTGCTTACATTGCCTTACAGAATATACCTGATGGCAACGTGAACCAGATGAATGAAATAACGTCCGACGAAATTATCGTTCCTACCAGGGGAAATGACTGGTATGACGGTGGTCAGTGGCAGGGCTTATGGCTTCATAAGTTTAAACCTGATGTTTTTGTCGATGGCGGCTGGAGCGATTTGAATAACGGGATCGGCAAAGTGAATTTCACTTTAAATATTTTGGCCGGACTGCCAAACAAGCCGTCAAATTATGACGCAGTGGTAGCCGAACTTAAAGTGTTGCGCGCTTATTTTATTTACGAGCAAATGGATATGTTTGGTAATATACCGCTTGTGACGGATTATAATACGGATCCAGGTAAAGTTACGCAACAAAACCGCGCGGCAGTCTATGCATTTTTAGATGGTGAATTGACCACCAATGTACCCTTGTTAACTAACTCTGTGGATAATACTACCTATGGCAGGTTAACTCAATATGCCGGTTATATGCTGGAGGCCAAATTGTATATGAATGCGCAAGTTTATACCGGAACTGCACAATGGGCTAAAGCAATTACTGCATTAAACCAGGTCATCAACTCCAATAAGTATATTTTGCAACCTAATTATTTTGATAATTTTTCGATAGCAAATGAGGGGTCAGGCGAAAATATCTTTGTGGTGCCATTTGACAAGATCAATATTGGCGGTATGAACTGGGAGATGCAAACTTTGCACTATCAATCACAGGATACTTACGGGCTGACAGGTTCTCCATGGAACGGTTTCTGCTCAACAGCTGATGTATATAATAAGTTCGAAGTTGCTGATGCCCGTCGGGCCCAATTCCTGGTTGGACAGCAATTTGCTGCTGATGGTGTTACACCGCTCGTAGATAAGCAAACCAATTTACCTTTGGTTTTTGATCCTAATGTGACCACATTATCCTCAGCAGCTGATGCTTTCCGCTTAGCAGGTGCACGAAATGTGAAATATCACCCTCAAGCCGGAACATCAGGTAACCAAAGCAATGATATGGTTATTTTCCGTTTGGCTGATGCTTACCTGATGCTTGCTGAGGCATCTATGCAATCAGGTGATAATGCAACAGCGCTTACGGCGGTTAACAAGGTGCGTGCACGTGCCGGAGCTACTGCCTGGACAATGGCTAATTTAACTTTACCAAATTTGCTGGATGAAAGAAGCCGC
>DATHLW010000197.1:0-2895 GCA_035487675.1 Mucilaginibacter sp.
TATGACATGACCACCACGACCACCATCACCACCATCAGGACCGCCTTTTGAGGTTAAAATATCACGATGTAAATGCGCAGAACCCGCCCCGCCATGACCTGAGCGGCAGCATATCTTCACATAATCGACAAAATTTGAACCTTGAGACATTTTGATTTCAGAATTACGATTTCGGATTTTTAGGGTGGAAAAAAGTCCGAAAGAACTTATATAAAAACAAAAAGACCACGGACCAGTTTCAGGGCCCATGGTCCTTTTGTATTGTTGAACTAATATTTTTTAATTACCCCGCATATCGCGGCAAATATCTCATCTACTGAGCCGACGCCGTTAATGCTGTTAAATTTATCCTGAGCTTTATAAAAATCTGCTACCGGGGCCGTTTTATCATTATACTCTTTTATCCGCTTACGGATCACTTCGGGATTGGCATCATCAGCTCTGCCTGAATCCTTCCCTCTTAATAATAACCGGTGCTCCAGCTCTATATCGTTTACCTCAAGAGCGATCATACAAGATATTGCTGCATTTTTGCTGTTTAGCAGTTCATCTAACTCGGCTGCCTGTGCTACAGTACGCGGAAAACCATCAAAAATAAAGCCTTTGGCATCCTTATTAGCATCCAGTTTATGACTTATCATACCGATAACTACCTCATCTGGTACAAGTTTACCTTCGTCCATCAGCTTTTTAGCTTCCAACCCTAACTCTGTCCCCTCTGCTATTTCGCCGCGTAACAGATCACCTGTTGAAAGGTGAATCAAACCATATTTTTCAATAAGTGTTTTTGATTGTGTACCCTTACCGGCCCCTGGAGGACCGAACAGAACTAAGTTCAGCATATATACGTTGTCGGTTGAAATTTAAAAGGCCTTCCGGTGCAGTACAGAAAGGCCTAAAATTTTTTGTGCACTTGAAGGGAGTCGAACCCCTAACCTTCTGATCCGTAGTCAGATGCTCTATCCAATTGAGCTACAAGTGCAACACTTTTTATATATCCCGCCAAATCAGCATCCAATTAACCAGGCGCTTTTTCAAACGGACTGCAAAAATAGGATTTCTTTTTAAACAGTAATAATATTTTTTAAAATTACTTTACAGCCTCGGCAATCGCATTAAAATCAGGCAGATCTTTTGCATTTTCAAGAACTTCCGCATAGATGATTTTTTGATCTTCATTTATCACAAAGGCTGCACGCTTAGATACGCCTTTAAGGCCCAACGAAAATTCTTCGTAAAAGGCGCCATATTGCGGAGATACCGTCTTATTGAAGTCGGACAGCAATAAAAATTTGTAACTGTATTCTTCTTTAAACTTAGCCAGGGTGTGAGGTGAGTCGACCGATATAGCGATGATTTGGGCGTTCAGTCCATCATAGTAACCAAAATTATCGCGCATAGTACATAGCTGGATAGTGCACGTTCCTGTGAACGCAAAAGGGAAGAAATGTAAAACAACTTTCCTGCCTTTAAAATCCGACAGGGAAACTTCCTTCTTCTCGGACGATACCAAAGTAAATTGTGGGGCAGACTGACCTGGTTGAATTGCCATAAATAGTTTTTTAAAGCAAAGAAATCATAATTTATTCAAATCACTCAAGCAATATTCATGATCTGTATTACCTACGTTATCGTTCAATTGCTCATCAAAGTTGTAAAGAATCGTTAATTTATCTGAAAATCAACCAATTGACCAGTTACTTTGATAGTCTTTATATGTTTTATCACCTTTTTTTCATCCGTCACGTAAATGTTAAATTATTTTTTAAAAATAGTCGATATAAAAATACCCAGTGGATGATTAGTTGACGGTAATCTCGGCAGTTTCTCTTATACCTCTTGATGACGTACCTGCCATCAATTTGTATTTGCCTGGTTCTACTACCCACTTGCCGGCTTTAACATCGTAATAAGCAAGGTCAGTCACCGGGATATTCATGCTAACAACCGCAGTGGCACCGGGAGCCACCAATACTTTCTTAAACGCCTTTAATTCTTTTTCGGGACGCTCAACGGCCGATCCTACTTTACTTATGTATAGTTGCACCGTTTCTTTACCGGCGTATTTCCCTGTGTTTTTGATTTTGATGGTGGCCAAAATGTTTTCGCCACGTTTGTATGCTTTTTTGGGAGTTTGCAGACCCGAGTATTGATAATCTGTATAAGACAACCCGTATCCGAAACAATAAAGCGGTTCAATTTTTTTAGTATCAAACCACCTGTAACCAACAAGGATACCTTCTTTATAAGTTTCCTGCAAATTCTCGCCGGGATAGGCGTCTAAGGCATGAGCCGGCGAATCTTTGAGTTCGGCAGGGAAAGTGAATGGCAATTTACCCGACGGATTAACTTTACCTATAAGTACATCTGCGAGTGCATTGCCATTTTCGGAACCATTATACCAGGACCATACAATGGTATGGTTATTCTTTTTGATCTTGCTAATGTCGTAAGGTGCACCACCCACCACCACTACTATGGTATTTGAGTTGGCAGCTGTTACAGCATCAACCAGTTCCTACTCATGAAATGGCAGGCTTAGGTCTTTACGGTCACGGCTCTCGCTTTCATAATCACGGTTGCCGCCGATAAAAAGAATGGCTATATCTGAACTTTTTGCTGCGTCAACAGCCTGACGCATCATTGCCGAATCCGGCTTTCTATCAGGATTTGGGTTATTGGGTGTTGGCCTGTAAATGCCGGAATACCCCTGCGCATAATTGATCTTTATTTTATCCCCCAGCCTGTTTTGCAAACCCGCAAGTGCGGTTACCTCGTACCGTGCTTTTACGCCTGCGCCAAAACCGCCCAAGTGGAAAGTACGGGTAGCATTGTCACCGATGACGGCTATACTTTTTATGGATGACGTATTTAATGGCAGCAAATGCTTTTCGT
>DATHLW010000198.1:0-6278 GCA_035487675.1 Mucilaginibacter sp.
ATTAATAAACGCTCATTTTTGAATTTAATTTTAGGCGATTCCGCTATCTGAAGCGACCTATTCAGGCTTATAATTGATGGTAAGTTGATTAATCTTTTTTAGCAGCTGGGTAAGGTACTCCCTGTCGTGCTCATTAATATGTTTGTTCAGATAATTATTAAATTGCTTTACTACCACACGTGCCAGGTGCCGTTTTTCCCTTCCCAATTCTGTGAGATATATCTTTACAGAGCGTTTATCGCCCTGGTTTGATTCACGGTAGATCAATCCTGATTTTTCCAACTGGTTTAACATACGCGACAGGCTGGTCGATTTTAACCCCAACAATGCCGCCGCCTGCGAAACCGTGGTACCTTCCTTTTCATCTATATTGATAAGCAGGTAACCTATAGATTGCGTAATACCAAACTCAGTAACTAACTGGTTGTAACGGTTGGCCATAGTTTGCCATACTATTTTTACAAAATAGTCTATCGTTTCCTGGTGTTTTATATGATTGGGCATGGCCGACAAACATAAACTACGCGAGGCGATTATACAAATTTAGTTAGTAGTTAGTGGTTGATAGATCATAGTTCATAGTAATAATTTGAATCGCCCCATCGGATTGCTATAATCTATGAACCATCAACCATATGCGAACAATCACCATCCCAACTTCGTATCATCTCCCCTTGGATCGGCCCCACCTTCATAGTAACCCCATTTTGTTTTAAGTATGGCATCAACACGTCCGATTGGGCCGCGGTCAACTACTTTATATCCTTTTTGCTGAAGTTTGACACGGGTTGTGCTATCCAAAGCATCTTTTTCTACATCAACTATGTCAGGCAGCCACTGGTGATGAAAGCGCTTTGAGCTTACCGCCTGCTGCATGCTTTTATTAAACTCGATCACATTTAAAATCGTCTGAAAAACGGAGGTAATAATAGTCGATCCTCCGGGTGTCCCGACAACCATGAATAATTTTCCGTCCTTCTCAATAATGGTCGGCGTCATGGATGATAACATCCTTTTATTCGGCTGGATACTATTGGCTTTACCCCCCACCAACCCATACATATTGGGAACGTTCGGCTTCGAACTGAAATCATCCATCTCATTATTCAATAAAAATCCTGCTCCTTTCACAAATATTTTTGAGCCGAATGAATCATTCAATGTAGTAGTAATGGACACTGCATTGCCATCACGGTCAACTATGGAATAATGGGTGGTTTGATCACTCTCGTAACCTGTGATCTTTCCCGGTTGTACAGATGAACTTAGTGTAGCATTACTCCAGCTGAAGTTACCCATTCTCGAGGCATTGTATCCATGACTCAATAAACTATCAACCGGAACCTTATAAAAATCAGGATCTCCAAGATATTTGGAGCGGTCGGCATAAACCCTGCGCTCAGCTTCCACTATCAATTGCACCGTCGAATCACGATTAAACCCCCACCTGCTCAAAGGATATTTCTCTACCATCTGCAATAATTGCAGCAATGCCACTCCCCCGCTTGATGGCGGCGGCATGGTGATTATTTTATATCCCTTATAATTTCCTGTCAATGCATTGCGCCAAACCGAACGATAATTTTGCAGATCAGTTTTGGTGATCAGCCCTTTTCCACTTTTCATTTCATTTACTAATTCGTCGGCCACTATGCCATCGTAAAAACCTGCCCTGCCCTTATCGCGTATCTGTTCCAATGTTTTTGCCAGGTCCTCCTGTATCAACAAATCCCCCTCGTGCCAGCCGTCATCTTTTAATAGATATTTTATACCCTCATTCAGCTTTTTAAAATCACCATTGTTTTCGTTCAGGTCTTTAGCCAAACGTTTAGTTATTTTAAACCCGTTGCGGGCAAGGTCAATAGCAGGCTGAACCAACTCCTCCCATTTCAACCGGCCATACTTATGATGCGCTTCTACCATTCCATCAACAGATCCTGGTACACCTGACGCAAAATGCGTCGAAATGCTCATATTCGGCACAACATTTCCTGCTGAATCCTGATACATGTTTTGGCTGGCCGCAGCCGGGGCCTTTTCTCTAAAATCCAGTGTATTTGTTTTCCCTTTAGCCGATCTGAATACCATAAAACCACCGCCGCCTATGTTACCTGCTTCGGGGTGCGTAACAGCAAGCGCGAATTGAACAGCAACGGCCGCATCAACAGCATTGCCACCTTTCTTCAATACATCCAGACCTGCCTGGGATGCGTCGGGATAAGCACAAACCACCATACCATTGTGATACTCATCGCTGGTATTCTTTCCCAGCGTTCCCCGTACACAACCGGCAGAAACAAAAAAAACAGATACCAAAAGAAAGAGCAGAAGGAATTTTTTATTCGTTTTCAGGAAGTAATTCATATTTGAGCAACTAAATTTTGCCTAATTTAACCTATTTAAAGTGAAAATCAACCGTACAAAAGTTCACTTTATGACGTAGGCCCAATCCAATTTGTAGCAGAAAAGTTACACAAAGGCGTTACTATTTCAATTTTTATGACTGATAATCAAACAAGTACAAATAGAGAAATGCAGGGGCAGAAAATAAACAGGGAAAACTCGCGTTCTTTGCAAGAAACTTCTATGAAAAAAGCTATCTACTTTCTATTGGCTCTCGGAGCATTTTTATTTATAGGCAACAGCTCAAAAGCACAAGATTACAAACCCAACTATCAATTCGCTTTAGGATTAAAATTTGGCGGATACGAGAACGGTATCTCCGGGAAATATTTTCTGGATAACACTACTTCTCTCGAAGGCTTAATTGGTTTCCGGTCGCACGGCCTGGTTTTTACCGGTTTATATGAGCTAAACGTACAGGCTTTTAATACAGAAGGGCTGAGGTTCTATTATGGCTTTGGTGCACACGTTGGTGCTGTAGGTGCCGGTGTTTACAAAAGATTTGGAGGCAATAACGAATATTTTAACAGCAGCCAGGTGCTGTTGGGTGCCGATGGCGTTGTTGGTCTTGAATATGTTATTCCCAATTCACCTATTGCGATCAGTCTTGATCTGAACCCAAGGCTTGAACTTGCGGGCGGCCCGTTTGTTGATCTTGCGCCAGGGCTTGGAATAAAGTATACTTTCTGATTAATTTATACTACTTAAAAAGCCAGTTGAACTCAACTGGCTTTTTTATTTCCATTGCTATTATTACCTGATAATAACCAGCTTCCAGGTATATAATTTAGAATCCAGCAACAACCTCAATATGTAGGTTCCCGGTACAAAGTTGTTAACATTAATCACTGTGCTAAAGTTACCGCCGTTTAATATTTCTTTGTCTGTATATTCATTCTCGCCAGCAATATTGATCAATGATAAATTCATATGAACTGCTGATTTTGCTGCGAATAAAACACTCAGTTGTGTACTGGCAGGATTAGGAAACACTGTTAAACCAATATCATTTTCTCCGGGATTTGCCGGTAATATCACGTAGGCAAAATTGTCCGACTGGGCGACACAGCCATTACTAAGCGAAACAGTAACCTGGTAGTTGCCGCTTTGCGTTGGCGTATAGGTTTGTCCGGTTGCACCTTGTATCAATGTGCCATTTAAATACCATTGATTATTGGCTGCCGCACTTGAGATTAATTTGGTGCCGTTCTGGGTAATTACAGGTTTTGTAACGGGCACAGCCTGCCTTGAAGCCGAAGCACAACCCGGGCTTCTTAACTGGACATCATAAAAATAATAATAAAAGTTCTTGTAATAAGCGGTATCTCCGGCAGATGTGGCCGTATTTCCGGTAATGCCAAAAACATCTCCTATTTTAAACGGATACCCGCTTACCCCGCCATTGCTGCGGTATATCGTAGCAGTATTATCATATGTGGTACTGATACTATAATTTCCAGCCGCGGGCAATAACAAATTCAGGTTATAAACCTGGCCCTGGTCGGTGGGGTCATCGTCTTTTGCACCGGGCGATGGGTTAGATGCAGTTGCTACTGCGTTGATCGATGTAGTCGATACAATCTCTCCACTTGCGTCAGAGACATTGAAAGTTATCCTGCCCGAATTACCGATATATAACCGTGCACTTTCTATCACTACAGGTATACGGGTAAATACATTCACCTCGGGTGTAAACTGGTTATAACCACCCGTGGTAAACACATTTTTAGTAGCCGGGCCAACTGTTCCGCTAAAATCGTTCAATCCGACATAATAGGTATTGGCAACAGGCGCCTGGGCTGTAAGAACAGTTGAGCCATATGCAAACGGATAGGTATCGGTACTATTTTTATACCACAAAAGTTCACCGTCGCCAGCTCCCGTTAATAGATAGGCATCGGCAACATTGCAATAGTTTGCTGAAAGATCAGTTGCAGTTGGCGGATTATCTATTGCAACCGTTGTGGTGATCCCATTATTCGCCGGAACCAGGTCCCCCGCAAGACTTGCTGTCGCCGTTATCGTATAGGTTGATCCGGATGTTATATTAAATACATTATTAAAAGTAAAATTATCCTGCGATAAGGGTGCAAGAGATGCTGTGTATACCTGGTTAAATGTCGTCACCGTGTTATTGGGTGCAGTAATGGTTACCGTAAGTGGTATATTGGTTATTGTCTGGCTGCCAAAGTTTTTAAGGGTGATAGTCACCGGCGTTGAACCCGAGCAATTGCCACCTGTTGAAGGGTTAACTACAGCGATTACTCCGGCGTCCAAACTTGTTTGTAAAAACTGCACCCGGTAATCCTGCGTTTCGCCTTTAGGGTATGTACCACAAGGGTGCACTACAGTCGAATCAGAGGTTTCTACCATTACGACACGCATCAGACTAAAATTACCAGGAACAACGGTTGACGGAACTTTTACCTGGGTAGTATAAGATCCACCACTTAGTGCAGGTGTAGTAGCAACCTGCTCATTGGCATCAAATACCCCATTCCCGTTCCAGTCAATAAATACTTTAGCTATTTTATTCAAATTGAGTCCACAGGTTCCTACAGTAAGGCTTAATGGATACGTTTTGTTTTGTTCTAGTTGTATGGTTAAGTTGGTATAATCTGAATACGTAGTACAACCTGCAGGAGGGGTATTATTGATATTAGATATGGTCACATTATCAATGCGCGAATCAGCGCTGGATAAAGGGGAAGACGCGCAATAAGCCGATCCGCCAATACCCGTTACAATAAGCGAATAAGCCTGTGAACCTGATGTTAATGCTCCTTTGTGCGAAACTCTTATGGTATACGATTTTCCGGGAATAGCACCTGCCAGGTAAACCTGTTCTAAATTATCCCGTACGTTATCACCGGTTGTTGCAGCTGCTGACGGATTATTAGGGTCAAGCACCCAGGGCATAAAAGTGTTTGTCCCATCACTGACCCTGATATCCAGGTCATTCACCAATTTGGGTGTGCGGTCATTGATCACGCCGTCAGGAGTGATGCTGCCTGCCGGATCTGTCCATGATATGGTGGCTACAAGAGCGCCGTTACCGGAAGCAACTACATTAAAAGTTTGGGTTGCCCCCTGTGACAATGTATTTTCTTTTATCATGCTTTTCGTGCCGTTGTCTGTAATGGCCTGGGCGGCAGCTTTCATATCCAAAAGGCCCCAGCCATAGATATAATCGGGGCCCACATTTCCGGCATCAAAAGCGGTATGACAAGCCAGACCTTTCAGTGTTGCCGCCCGCATAAAAGTACCCGGGTATTTTTGGGCATAATACTCCTGCAACAAGTATAACGAACCCGTAATATTCGGAGCAGCTTGTGAAGTGCCTGATAAAGTGATGTAACTCGTCGTGCTGCTGCTACCAGTCGACAGAACGTTCAAACCATTGCCTACAATATCGGGCTTCACACGGCCATCGTCTGTAGGCCCCCAACTGCTGAAATAGGCTGTCGTAATACTTTGCGAATTTGCCGGCCCGTATGGCAGGGGATTTACTGCGCCTACCGTCAATATATTTTTAGCATTCGCTGTACTGCTGATACAATCGTAACTATTATTACTGCTTATACTATCCGGGCGCGGGCCTTTGTCAACCCAGGTTGGGTCGCTTGCACTTTTGTAACCGTAATAATCCTGGCCCACGGGTGGCCCGGTACTGCTGCGTGCATTTCCTGCCGCCTCAACAATAAGGTAATATGGCGCCTTGTAAGCCACCTGGTCAAAAGCCTGGGTATGATCGCCGTAAAAACCAAAAGTATAATCAACGGTATCTCCCGGAAGGCCATACCATTCCCAGCGGTTAAACCCATCGTCAAAAACCCAGCCACCTAATTCGCCATATGAGTGGTTTGAAAGCAACA
>DATHLW010000199.1:0-9678 GCA_035487675.1 Mucilaginibacter sp.
CCGATACGCTGAAAAAGGAAATGTCAATTTTCGGATTAAAGTCCCTGCGCCTGGGCCGCGAGCTGGAAGCCGGCTTTGTGCTGACAGTTGAGCCGGGCATTTATATCATTCCGGAATTGATAGACCGCTGGCAAGCCGAAAAAAAATATGCTGATTTTATCAATTACGATGTGTTGAATACTTATCGCGATTTTGGCGGCATCCGCATAGAGGATAACTTTTTGATAACGGATACCGGACATCATCTATTAGGTAAATATCTGCCTAAAACGCTGAAAGAGATCGAAGAATTAAAAGGATAAAAATAGCGATGAGTTTGATACTCACCACTATTTGCCGGCATTTTCTTAAACTGTCAAACCAACACGAAAATAACCCCACTTCAATACACTTAGTTAAAATGAATAAATGCCCCACCTGAGTCCAAAAAATAGCGTAAAAGTTACACTAAGACAACAATTAATTGAAAAGCTTAACTTTTTTTTAACAAAAAAATGAACTTTTGTTACACTATATCGTATAACTATTCGTTAAATTTGTATTCTCAACACACTACCTAAGTTATAAAGAAGAAAGGGGCTTATATTATGGTACAGAGAACAGCATTTTATCCCGAACGTCAGTTCCATCTATTAATTAATTTTAAAGATGACGAGCGCTGCCTGGCTGTTTTGCCGGATGAAACAGGCAAATTCCTTGTAGTTGATCAGGGCAAAGTCCTTGGCCAACTTGGGTTTGATAAACAGCTGAACTGCGTGTCATGCGAGTGCGAACTGGACGATGTGATCCTTAATCAATTACATAAAGGGATCAAAAATCATTATTCATAATTAGTACTGTTATACCATTCTGCTGACCAGTAGCTAAGATAGCATAGAATTAATTTTCTATTAGCCCTGTCACTTTGAGAAATGAGTGATGCAGGGAAATTACAGGCCGGCTTCAAATTAATTCGGCTACTTCCTAATTTTCTTGTGGTAACATCCTAAATCCGTTTATATCGGGCAAACGCATTATCCGCTGCGGCGTTCTGTTGTTCCGTTGCATTTAGATACAGGTTAATTCCCTGGATAGGTTTAGGATTGACAGTGTTTTTACTATAAGAAACAAGAACTCAAACCAGAAGGCCAAACAGCGGACAAATGCGTTTAATGGGTTAGGTTAATTCATCAAAACTATAAACACTCAATAATCCCATTACGCAAGCCGGCTAGCAATCGCTACAATGGTGGTAAAATAATTATTACACTTTATGATACCAGTGTTTTAATGCTAAATTTATTCCATAGCCCATTATTAAACCTTCGTGTATGAAAAGAACTCGCTTAGCCATTTCAGCTCTGTTTCTGTTATTCTCGGCAAATTTGTATGCTCAAACCGGAAAGGTATATGACAACCTCAGTCTGCCAAGTAAAATATTAAAAGGCGAGCGCAAATACGCAGTTTACCTGCCACCCGATTACGAAACATCAGACAGAACCTATCCTGTTTTGTATCTGTTGCATGGTTCCGGTGACGATCAGACCGGCTGGATACAATTTGGAGAGGTACTGCATATTGCAGATAAGGCCATCAATGAAGGTAATGCTACACCGATGATCATTATCATGCCCGATGCCAACACAGGGCGCCGCGGATATTTCAACGACCCAAAAGGCGACTGGAATTATGAAGATTTCTTTTTCAAGGAACTGGTACCCTATGTAGAGAAAAAATACCGTATTAAAAGTGATAAACGCTATCGCGCAGTGGCCGGTTTATCCATGGGAGGCGGCGGAAGCTTTGTTTACGCCCTGCATCACCCCGAAATGTTTTCATCAGCATGCCCGCTAAGTGCGTCAACAGGCCCGTTGACATTGGATGACGCAAAAAAACAATTAGTCAAAAATGATCCAAACGTTGCCGATTCGGTAGTCGCCAATTATTATAACCGGCACAGTGTGCTGGCATTGGTCAATAATATCCCGGACGATCAGAAAAAGGCCGTTCGCTGGTATATTGACGATGGCGACGATGATTTTCTATACGAAGGGAATTGCCTGGTACATATAGCCATGCGCAAAAAAGAGATCCCGCATGAGTTCCGCATCCGCGATGGCGGGCACACCTGGACCTACTGGCGTGCATCACTGCCTGATGTATTAGCCTTTGTATCGCAGAGCTTTCATCAGTATTGAGATAGCATCACTATTTAACTATCACCAGCTCACTATAAGTAAGCTCTTTACTGCGCGTATTCTTATTTAGAAAAGCTGGTTTCAAACGCGATACCCAGTATCGCTCAAAGGTTTTGACATGCTGCATTTGCCAGCCTTTTGCTTTTAATCCATTGATAATATCAGTTTGGGCAAATAGCAAATAAGGCTTTGTTGGCGCAGGCCCGATTCCATCAGTGTTGATGTTGGTTAAAGGCTGATCGAGATAGAACTCCATGGCAAAAGGCACATCGCCGCTTTGTACCACAGGCAATTTATCAGGGTTGTTTTTATTGATATAAATGGCAGCCTGGGTAAGCGCCTGGTAGTGAAGCAATGAAGGATAAAAAGCCAGATTGAGATAGAGGTTTATTAGGAATGAAGCTAGTAACGTTCTGTAGCCGATCCTCCAAAAAGCATTATCAGTTATTTTTACAGGCAAAATCAGCCACGCAATAAACAATCCAAAAAGAACTACATCAACCGGCTTGCTATACGCTTCTGGTTTAAAATAGTAATCCAGCGCTATCACCAGTATAAATAGCAACCCAATAACAATAACCTGTGTAATACGCACTGCCCGGATACTCTTTTCAGAATGGAGACGGTAAAGATATTGTGCAGTAATAATGGCAAAAAATGGGAATACGATGTTAAGATAATGAGGCAATTGAAATTTTGATGCTGAAAATACCAGGAAGGTAAGCAGCGACCCGCAGATACAATACCACTCTTCGGCTTGTACGTTCTTAATTCCTTTACGGATAAACTGGAATATAGCTGCAAACAACAATAGCGACCATGGCAAAAATGCCCAAAGCGTGGTATGAATAAAAAAGGTCGGATCGCCATGCCCTTTGATTGGCCCGGTATTAAAAAATCGCCCGAACTGGCTGTCCCAGTAAAAGAAACGGATACCCGAAACTGCCTGATGGCCAAAAACTATCTTTTCAGGATGCAAGTCGAATTGCTCATACACGCAATACAATTCGGGCAGGGTAAATATCATGGTCAGCACAATGGCCACTAATGACCGCCAATGAAATAATTGCTTCCATTGCTTAATGATGATGAAGTGCCCCGCGATGGCTCCTCCTATCGGGATCAGCGCGAACATGCCCTTAGTCATGATCGAGCAGGCTGCAAAAACACACCCCGCCAGCAAATGCCAGAAGTTATTTTGATTATAAGCTTTATAGAAATGATAAACTGAAGCAATCACCAGCCCGGTTAAATAAGGCTCGGCACGGACATCATAATCAGAGATCACTATATGCTGTGCGGTAAGCAGAATCAACGCCGACCACAAGGCTACCTCTTTGGTATACAGATTTTTGGCAAACAGGTGAGTGTACCAAACCCCCATCATCATAAAAAGTATCCCCGGCAGCTTATAGGCCCAGGTAGTAAAGCCGAACAGGTTGAACGACAGGGCAGTCACCCAGAAAGGGAAATGTGGTTTATCCAGCCAGTCGGCACCCTGCGCATACAGGTTGATGTAATCGTGCTTTAGCACCATGGTTTTAGCGATGGTAGCATACAAGGTACCGTCAGGGCCGATGATGGTGACAAACAATCCGCTGAAATTTACCAAAACGGCCATTGCGATAAAGATGTAAAGCCATTTGTAATTGGTAGCGGTAGTTTGTTCGTTCATTTAAACATCTGAAATGAGCGCTAAAGATAATCAGATTTTAAATGTCATGACTATAAAGCAACCTCTCATAATTTTTACATGTAATACATGACTGAGTATAGAAAATTCCCTAACTTCAAATCAAAAACAGGGTGTTACACTGAGCCCCGTCGATTGCGGTACGCAAAGGCCTCATCCGCCAATGCTTAGGGAATCTGCATGACAGGCTCTTATAAAACTTAACATTAAATCATATTATGCTTAAAAAACTAACCCTCCTCCTCTGCTTATTGCCGTTCATCGCATCAGCTCAAACCAAACAATTTATAATACCGCTTTGGGAAAAAGGCGCGCCCGGCTTTGAAAAACTGCGCGATGTTCCTGAACAGGCTAAAGATTATTGGGTAAAAAATATCAATAATCCCACGCTTACTGTGTTTTTGCCTCCAAAAGATAAAGCAACAGGTTCAGCCGTAGTGATCTGTCCCGGTGGCGGCCACAGGTTATTGGTATTTAATGCCGAGGGTATTGAGCCCGCTAAATTTTTGAGCGATATGGGCGTGGCAGTTTTTGTCTTGAAATATCGTTTGGGCCGGGATACCAATTCCCCTTACAAAATTGAAGTGAATGCGAAAGAGGATGGCTGCCGTGCTATGCGATTGGTACGCAGCCGGGCAGCAGAGTTTGGAATTGATCCCAACAAGATTGGCATGATGGGATTCTCCGCAGGCGGTGAAGTAGTTGACATGGTTGCTTTTGAGCCCAATTCGGCCAGCAATGATGCTATTGATAAACAAAGTGCCAAACCCAACTTTATTATCCAGATCTACCCGGGGCCTTTGTTTATCCCGGACAATATTGCCTCAGATTCTCCCCCTGCATTTTTATTAGCAGCCAACGATGATGCCTGCTGCTCGCCATCTGTGGTTAGACTGCTGGAAGCCTATCGCAAGGCAAAAGTGCCGGTCGAAGTTCACCTGTTTACCAAGGGAGACCATGGCTTTAATATGGGCAACCGGTCGAGGCTAAAAACGATCAATACCTGGCCGCAGCGGCTGGCTGACTGGTTGTCGGATAACAATTACCTTAAATCAACCGCCCGTCCGATGGAAGTCAAGTGAGAATCGTTGAAAGGTTGAACGCTTTACAGACGAAAAAATAACTTTACAACTTTCCAACGTTTCAACTGTTTGTAAAAAATGTCAAGTTTCCAGGAAATTATAAATGCAGATAAACCAGTACTAATCGACTTTTCAGCCGAATGGTGCGGACCATGTAAAATGATGCCGCCTATACTAAAAGAAGTAAAAGACAAACTGGGCGATAAACTAACTATTATCAAAATAGATATCGATAAAAACCCTGCTGCAGCACAAGCCTATAAGATCAGCAGCGTGCCTACGCTCATGATCTTTAAAAATGGGGAAACCAAATGGCGCCAAAGCGGTGTAGTACCGGCTGCACAGTTAAAGCAGATAGCAGAACAGTTTATATAATCTCTTACAAATAACTCAGCCACCACTGATCGTGAGTCCTCCTGTATTTGCTGAACCAGCGGCAAGGGAAATATAGTATGAAGATTACCAGTATCCATATTCCATAAACCCCTAACAAACTCACTCCGAAACCATCAGGTTGAAAAAGTAAGGGTTGTTTTGGATTAACGATCTGGTTTGAATGATAGCCTTCAGCAAAGAAAAATACAACATTCAAAAGCTTCACCAGGTACCAATGGCACAGATAGTAGAAAAATGGCACATTTCCAAAAACGATGATGAAGTTGGTAAACTTGCTTTTGACGTTTTCTGTAACAGACAGTACAACCAGTGCCGTACCCAGTGTCATGCAGAGATAGAGCAAGGAGCAAGGGTACTTGGTGACATTAAAAAATGAGATGATACTAAGTGATATTGATTTTTGAGGTGCCCAGGGGTTGGGATCACCGTAAATATTGAAATACCTGAACACCAGGAAAAACAGCAGCGTCCCTAAGCCGGCATATAATAATATCTTCCTTCGCCGGGCAACATCAAATGTTTTCCGGTATAACTGACCAAAGCCATAGCCAATAAACATCACAGAAGCCCACGGCAAAAGTGCATATGCTACCAACATCCCCCGATTTGGCCCAAAGGGAACAAAAGCGCCAAATCCCGCACCCGAGAATAGCATTTTACCGGCTACGGTATTATTTATAAAATCTACTTTGTTGGTATCAAATATATTGTGCCCAAGCAATATGATCCCCCCAATTGCCACTATAACCTTAACAGGCACTTTAAACAACACCATCAGGCCCAGCAGGATCATGCTCCCTCCTATGGCCCATATTACCTGGAGGATCAGAACATTATAGAATGGGTTAAGTGTAATAGCAAGAGTGATCAACGCAACTTCTACAAATAGTAGCCAAAAGCCCCGCTTAATTAAAAACATCCCCAATTGGTTCTCTGTGCGTCTTGTTCCTGCCAGGTAAGCCGATACACCACTCAAAAACACAAATGCTGGTGCACAAAAGTGGGTGATCCACCGGGTAAAGAATAAAATCGGCGTGGTTACTGCCAGGTCGGTTGGCTCCGGCGAACCATGGAAAAAATCACGGATATGATCTATCGCCATGATCAGCATCACTGCACCACGCAATATGTCTATGGATTCAATACGGTATTTTGGCGCCGGTAAAGTTGTTGTTGCCATTGCAAAAGGTTGAGTTATGATAGCGAATATAAAAAAGATTCACTCAACCTAAGGCCGTGAATATAAAATAGTTAGAACGTTACTTTTTAGTGACAGGCAATCCCTTAACAGGTTTATAAATAACTCAGCCACCATTGGTGATGTGCACCCTTATATTTGCTATACCAGCGGCAGGGGAGATATAATAAGATTATTACCACAAGCCATACCACATAAACGCCAAAAAGGTTAAACCCGAAGTCGTCAGGCTGAAAATATTTTCGCATGTGCGGGTTTACCACCTGGTTGTTATTAAAACCGGATATATAAAAAACAATGATATTGAGGGCTTTGATCAGGTACCAATGACACACATAGTAAAAGAAAGGTACATTACCATATACGATCAGAATAGCAGTAAGCTTATTGGATATCTTTTCCGTTACCGACAATATAATAAGTGCAGGTCCTAATGTTATGCTCAGGAATAAGAGCGAACAGGGGTACTTGGTAACATTAAAAAATGATATTATACTCAAAACCGTAGTTTTTTGAACCGACCATGGTGAGGGGTCACCATAAATGTTGAAATACCTGAAAACAAGAAAAAAAGCGATCAGGAACAATCCCGAATACAATAGTATTTTCCTTCTTTCAACCACATCAAACGTTTTTTTATACAGTGACCCGAAAGCATAACCTATCAGCATAACGCCCGTCCACGGCAAAAGTGCATAGGCCATCGCCAAGCCGTGGCCATTGCCAAGTGACCAATAACTGGCGGGCCCCCGGGTTGTGGTTAAAAGTAACCTGCCCAAAAAAGTGTCTGCAATTGCATGGACTTTTATAACATCAAATATATTGTGCCCCAAAAATATTACCAGGCCGATAACGCCAATTACCCGCCACGACGCCCTTAACCCTACCAGTATCCCCAGGAGTATCATGCTTCCGCCAATGGCCCATATTACCTGTAATATGAATACCGGGAAAAAAGGATTAAGCGTTATGGCGAAGGTGATGACAATTAATTCGATTATTATTAGCCATAAGCCGCGTTTGATCAGGAACAGGCTCAATTGGTTCTCTGTCCTGCGCGTCCCGGCGAGGTATGCTGATACACCGGTAAGCAAAACGAACGTGGGCGCACAAAAATGTGTGATGAAACGAGTGAAAAACAGTATCGGCGTAGTTATCGTCAGGTCATTCGGCTCCGGGTGCCCGTGATGAAAAAAGTCCCTTACATGGTCTATCGCCATGATCAGCATTACTGCGCCCCGTAAAATGTCAATAGATTCTATACGATATTTAGGTGTGGGTGCGGAGCCTTCCGTCATCGTATTGATTATTAGGGTTTAAATTGAAAATCGAATATAATGAGATTCAAACTTATTTGAATGCATAAGTAACAATTTTGTTGATTTTAGCCTATTGTGCAGTGTTAAACCAATCAAATAAAATTTAGTCTTTAATAAATAAACTTATTGCGTTACTTTTACACATAGACCAATTCAAACCAAAAAACTATGACTACCAGGCGTTCATTCTTGAAAACTTCGGCCTTGCTTTCGGCCGGGATATTAGTTGCCCCTAAATTATTCGCTTACGATAAAAAATATATCGGACTGCAATTATATACTGTTCGCGATGCAATGGGAAAAGATGTGGCGGGCACGCTGGCCAAAGTAGCAGAGATAGGCTACAATTCTGTTGAAGCAGGCTACAGCGATGGCAAATATTATGGCCTCGATCCAAAAGCATTTGCTGCACTTTTAAAACAGAACAATCTTATTATGCCAAGCTCTCATTACAGGTTAGGTGAAGATGGCCCTGTAGCAGGAACCATATTAAATGGATGGGACAAAGCAGTAGACGATGCGGCTTCGATAGGTCAGAAATATATGGTTTGCGCATGGCTTTCTCCGAAAGAACGTGGCAGCCTTGACCATTACAAGAAATTAGCTGAAGATTTTAATAAAGCAGGCGAAACCTGTAAAAAAGCAGGCGTACAGTTTTGCTATCATAACCACGATTTTGAGTTTATACAGGAAGATGGTAAATACCCGTATGAAACCCTGCTGGATAATACCGACAAAAACCTGGTGAAAATGGAAATCGATCTTTACTGGCTCACCAAAGCCAATCAAGACCCTATTGCATTGATAGAAAAACACCCTGGCCGTTTCCCGTTGTGGCACGCAAAGGATATGGATAAAACCGAAAAGAAGATGTTTACCGAAGTAGGTAATGGCATTATCGACTTTAAAAAGATATTCACTAAAGCAAATACAGCAGGGTTGAAATACTTCTTTGTAGAGCAGGATATTTGCCCTGGCAATCCATTTGACAGCATTACACAAAGCATTACTTACATCAAAAAGAACCTCGTATAATCTTAAATTGACTAAACTGATGTGAAGCCGGGCTTGAGGAGCCCGGCTTGTTTGTTTAATGCCAGATACTTTTCAGAGGGGCATAAATAATATTATCAGCTGTGAAATTATCCGGACAGCTGAGCACTATCTTATCATAAGGCTTAGCCGGGAAAAATATCGAGGTCATCACAGTTAAACCTTTGTCGGCAAATAGCTCAACTGAAGCTGCATCAACTATTAAAGTAAGGTCTGCACCCTGAGTTGTTGCAATACGTTTGGTAGCGATCCGCTTGGCAAAATCCTTATTGAAGTCTGATACACCCGCCTTGGTACGATCGATGTACCAGCTTTTATCAGCCTCATCATAGCCAATTATCAAATGCTCACCGGTTGTGTTAGATAAAGTGATGGAGAAACTTTTCAGCACTTTCGAAGAAAGCTTCAACTCATATTGGGCATCTGATCGTTTTACCAGCCTGGTCAGATCCTTATCCCGTTTTATGATAAGATTATTCAAAGTTACAGTGGTAGTTTTCAAGCTTTCCAGTTCCTTCGCTGGTACGGCCGTTACGAAGTACCTGGCATCTGTTTTAACCAGCTTTAACTCGCGGGGGACAGTCATGGCGCTTCTCCAGGTCTTTGTCGGTACTGTGGTTGCATATTCCCAGTTGCTCATCCAACCTAAAAACAAGCGCCTGCTGCCGGTATTGTGCCATGTTACGCCCGCATATTCGTCTGTCCCGTTATCCAGCCAACGGGTATCTACCTGATCTGTTGTAAAGGTTTTACCATCAAA
>DATHLW010000200.1:0-5277 GCA_035487675.1 Mucilaginibacter sp.
ACTATTATATCGTACAAACGCTTAGTGATGAAATGCACGGACAGGCCGGTGAGGCCATACCCTTTGGCCTATTTTTTTGGGTGTGGACAATGGCGGTCCCATTTATTTATGTCGGATTTGGCATAAGAAAAAAGGGCGTGATATTACTGCGCGTAGGTCTGTTATTGATCGTCGCTGCAGTTGTTACCTTCCGCACTTATTATCACGTATTGCCACTTGATGCAGTGCTCACTGTTGGCGGGGCACTGGTATTGGGAGTTGCTTACGCAATTATGAAATACCTGAAAACACCAAAGCATGGCTTTACATACGCCGAGCCGGAGGATGAACATCTTATAGATCATCTGAAGATCGAATCACTTATTGTTGCAGAAACATTTTCCAAAGCACCTACTGCACCAGCTAACGATGGCACAAGATTCGGCGGGGGTGATTTCGGCGGCGGCGGTTCAAGCGACAGCTTTTAAATCAACTTATCCTGCAAGAAATATTCAATTTTATTTCAGCTTATCTACCATCTCATAACGATCTACCGAGCGGTCAAACTTTGGCCACTCGTTAAATGCATCGTAGTAAACGTATTTTTTGTTTTTATCAATACCCGGAATGAGCTTCCCGATCACCTTCTTTATGTTGTCATTTTCCTTCTGGAGCCCTTTCACATCTTTTAATTTAACAGTTGACATGTAATAGACCTGTGGGTACACCCCATCAGGTGTTTTTTGCGTCATTATGCTGAATATCCGTGGACGGGTAGGCACTTGGGTAAGCGTAAACGGGTACACATACTTTTTATTGATCTCATCTATTACTTTTGCCGCAAATTCGTGAATATCAGACTCATCCTGGTATTTCCAGCCATCGCAAGGCTCTATACAAGCCTGGGCCGACTGGGCATCATTCAATGCATCTAAAAGATATTTTTTGGCATACATATCTTTTGCAAAATCAAAAAGCTCAGGGGCCGTTTTACCATTGAAGGTATATGGACTAACTTCTAAATGGGTTATTTTCCATCCATAGTCGTATTTACAATAGATGGCGGATATAAGGTATTTATTGGGTATATCTTTTGGAATAAAAAAAGCCATGTACATCTCGCGTGTTTCGGCATTATACTTAAGTGAATAATTGTTTATTCCAACACTGCCTGATTGCAATGTTTTATCGCCGCGGTCCTTGTGAACGACATAGTATTCGTCCATCAAGGTATAATTGCCATCTTTTAAATGATTGCTGCATAGTTCTATCAATCTCAGCCTGCCAGGGTCCTGTATGAGATCTCTTGACATTAAACCATCCATCTTGAGACGGCTATTTTCTTTAAGCCCTTCCAATACCCGGTCGTTCAGTTTGTGAAAATCTTCTCGTGCGCCGGCTTCTATCTTTTCATTCTTCCAGGTTCCGGGTTCATGTGGTTTGCAGCTAACTAGTACCGCAGAAATAAACAATAAGCTGAACAGCTTAACTAATAGGGAGTTAGTGGTCATTGTGTATGTGATAATTTGAGGTTGTTTATATCCTGCTATTATAACATTTTGGCAGCGATATTGCAAAAATATGTTAAGCAGTAACTAGGCTATCTTACTCACAGGTGTTTTAAAGAGAGTGAGGTTACCGTGACAGGCAAAATTATAATCATGTCTCTATCCTTCTTTTTCCTTAAGCGAAGGTTCTCCATTAAAATATTGCCATAATTTACAGTTGTAATCTATTAATTAATTGGAAATCCGACTCGCCATTGGCCATTTTTCATGGCTTTTTTATTCCATAAATATATTTTTTTTTAAAAAATTGATAAAAAATGACACACATATAATTTTAAGGTCTAAATATTTAACTTCCAGTTATTTATGGCAATGATTTTTACAGCTTTTTTTATCATTTTATGGCTATTTTAATCAATTAAATGGGGAAAAATGACATCTGAGCACAATAATCTCTAAAATATCCCGTCTAAGAGGTCTAATTAATTTAACTATTATGAAATTAAAAAACAGGACACTCCGTGTGGGGATTGCCATGTCTATGGCCGCGCTGGTCGCAACATCATTGATCACTTCATGTTCAAAGGATGCACAGGTTACCCCGCAGACTAATCAAACAACAACTTCATCAAGTGCAGTAACACCTGCTTTTACCAGCAATTCGTTAGCATCAACAACAGGTTATACTACTGCTTCGGCAGTTAGCTATAGTGGTAAAAGCAATTTTACGATCAGTGGCTTATCTATCACTGGCGGTACCTATTGTATTTATCTTAACAATTGCAGCAATGTAACCATAACCGGTTGCCGCTTGGTTAACGCTGCCAAATACGAAGTTTACATGACCGGTAATTGCAAAAATGTTACCATGACCAATTGCTTTGTTACCGGTGGTGTATCGGGTGTGCATGTGGAGAACTCATCTACTATCAAAATCAACAGTAACCAGTTCAAAAATATTAACGGGCCTTTCCCTGGTGGTAACTTTGTTCAGTTTGTTAATGTAAGCGGCGGCGGTTGCCAGATCAACAATAATCGTTGTGAAGATATTGCCGGTATAGCTAAACACCCGCAGGACGGACTTAGCGTTTACCAGTCAAACGGTTTGCTGGGCGATTCCATCCAGGTGATCGGTAATTGGATCAGAGGCGGTCAGGCTCAGAACGACTCTGGCGGCGGTGCTGCTATTGTATTGGGCGATGTTGGCGGATCATACCAGGTAGCCAGAAACAATATTATTGTTAACGGTGGTTTCGTGGGCGCCCAGGTACAAGGCGGAACCCATATTAAAATGGATCACAACACCATCTATGGCGCGGTTACACCATACTCAAATTGCGGTTTGTGCTATGGTAACTACTCAGGCAAAGCCAGCTCGAATGTAACCATCAGCTACAACAAAGTAAAATACTATAAAACTAACGGCCAGGAGCAGGATGCATGGTGGGATCCCAGCACAGCCTCACAACCAACTGGATGGAGCACTAATATTTTGAAAGCAAATATATCTGCTGCTATCCTTCCAACAACAATTATCACGATGCAGTAGTTTAAAAAATAGGTGGAATGAAAAGTCGGCATTATGCCCGGCTTTTCATTCTTTTTATTGAGCAATAAAAGCTTTAAAACCGAATAGAAAATTTCTATTTGGAATATAAATAATATAGCCAATCTACTTTAGATAACCTTTTTAAATATTTGATATAAAGTAACTTATTGTTAAAAAAGTTTATGATGTTTTTTAAAATACAACCATTTTGACCGGACTATTGCAATGGCAATGAAACTATATTAATTACTGAATAAAATAGTATAGTTAAAAGAAGATTTAACAGATTTTCTTCACAACCTGTGGATAATTTGTTTGGCAAAAAAAATAGATGAGAAAATATGATATTATAAAAAATAACAATCTGATATACAGTATATTATAAATATAAATTAGTTAATAGCAATTAGGAACAATGGCCCAAAATGTAGTTTAGGTGATTTTTTTTTTCGCCTGTAACACAATATTTTATAACATTGGTCGTCAAAAGGTCTGATTAATTTAACTATTATGAAAAAACATTACAAAGCAGGGTTACTTATGTTGTTACCAGGGCTGGTTGCAGCATCGTTAATTACATCGTGTAAGCAAGACGCACAAATTACCCCATCTACAACAAGTGTGTCAACGGTCCCGTCAAACTCCATGAGCGGGGAGTTTACGAGTAAATCATTAGCAACTACTTACACTTCTTCAGCGCCAATTTCTTATTACAGTAAAAGCAACATCACCATTAGTGGTTTATCCATAAACGGCGGGACCAATGGTATTGCTCTTTATAATTGCAACAATGTGCATATTACCAATTGCAAAATATACAACACATCTAATTTTGGTATTATGCTGAATAACTGTACCAATATAACCGTTGATTATTGTTATGTAACCAATGCAAAATCTGGGGTGCATGTTTACCAGGGCTCTACAATCAAAGTCAACAACAATCAATTCTATAATATGAACGGCCCTTTCCCTGACGGTTGCTTTGTCCAGTATTGCAACGTAAGCGGAGGTGGCAACCAGATCAACAGTAATAAATGCCAGGATGACGCATGGCACGGCCATCCACAGGATGGAGTTAGTTTGTACCAATCTAATGGTAAATTGGGCGACTCGATCCAGGTGATAGGCAATTGGATCAGGGGCGGACAAGTTCAATTTGATTCAGGCGGCGCGGCCGGTGTCGTTTTAGGTGACGTGGGCGGATCGTACCAGGTGGCCAGGAATAACATCGTGATTAATACAGGTTTCGTAGGCATGCAGGTTGTGGGCGGCCATGATATAAAAATGGATCATAATAGCATTTACAGTTCAGTTACCCCGGTTTCAAATACAGGCATTAATTGCGGAAATTATTCAGGTCAATCGGAATATAATATCAACGTATCATATAATCAGGTGCGATGGTATCAGAAAACCGGCTCCGAATGGGATATTTGGAAAGATAGTAATATTGCTACCCCAACTGGTTGGAGCACCAACATCCAAAAGGCAAATATCAGCGCAAGCATACTTCCAACAACAATTATTACGATGCAATAAATTATCCGATCGTACGCCAATAAAATGCAGGAGCCGATACATAGTTGTCGGCTCTTGTGTTGTGTCAAGTCTTAATTCCGCAATTATAAAAAATCTCATCATGTTCAGTTTGGGAATTACTTATTCATTTTGATATTGATTTTCAATTTCGGCAAACTGGCTCTAATATTTTAATATTTATTAACTAATTGATTTATAGATGTATATAACGAATGCTAAATTAAATTCGGGTACTGGCATCCTTTTGGCAAAACAGAATTCATTTGGACACGTAAAAGGCTTGAAAAATGAATGATATTACCTTGAAGATACACCAGTTTATCCAGGATAAATTGGGGGTTGAAGAATCGGCTATAAAAGATACTGCATCATTCTATGATGATCTTGATGTGGATTCCCTGGATTTTTGCGAACTTATCGTAGATATCGAAAAGGAATTTGATATACAAATACCTGATGAAATGTACGAAAAGTTTAAAACTGTTGGCTCACTGGTTAATTATTTGGCCAGGGTAACCCATCCTGAACTGCCTAAAATGACAGAAATGAGTGTCATGGAGGAAGAGCGCTTAAGTGCATGATAGAAATAAGAGTTTCTAATTAAATTATACTTAATGGAAGCAGGAAATAAAACCTGCTTCCATCATTGATTTTACTTTCAACACCTATTTGCCCGCCCTGGGCTTCAATAAAATCTTT
>DATHLW010000201.1:0-6612 GCA_035487675.1 Mucilaginibacter sp.
CCGACCATATTCGTCGTTTTTGGTGGCACGGGTGACCTTACTTCCCGTAAAATAGGCCCGGCTCTTTATAATTTATTTTTAGATGGCTGGATGCCTGCTCAATTTTCAATAATTGGTACTGGCCGTACCCAATTATCTGACGAGCAATTCCGGGACAATTTATACAAGGATCTAAGCCAATTCTCGCGTAGCGGAGTACCGGATAAGGAAAAATGGGAAGCATTTTCAAAAAATGTTTACTACCAGGTTTCTGATGTAAAAAATGCAGAAACGTATAAAGAATTCGGTAAACGGATAGAGAAGCATGGTGCTGAATGGAAAGCAAAGCCTAATACGATATATTACCTGGCAGTATCGCCAAACCTTTTCCCGATCATCGCGTCGAATATTGCCAAAGCTAAACTTGCTGAGGATAAAAAGAAAACAAGGATTGTGATCGAGAAACCATTCGGACACGATCTGGAAACAGCCAGAGACCTGAATAAGTTATTATCAGATATATTTGACGAGTGTCAGATCTATCGTATTGACCATTACCTGGGTAAAGAGACCGTACAAAATATTATGGCGTTCCGTTTCGCAAACTCTATAATGGAGCCACTTTGGAATCGCAATTTTATTGAACATGTCCAAATATCTGTAACAGAACAATTGGGTGTCGAAGAACGTGGCGATTATTATGATGGTTCCGGTGCATTACGCGATATGATCCAGAACCACTTATTGCAATTACTTTGTCACGTTGCCATGGAACCACCGGTAAGCTTTAACGCAGATGAGGTTCGCGACCGTAAGGTGGATGTATTAAAGGCTATGCGTAAATTTACAGCGGAGGATGTGCGTATGTCAGCCGTTCGGGGCCAATACGGCAGCGGTTGGATGAAAGGGAAAGAAGTTCCTGGATATCGCGACGAACCAAAAGTCGATCCGCAATCTAATACGGAAACCTTTGCTGCTATTAAATTTTTTATTGATAACTGGCGTTGGCAGGGAGTACCTTTCTACTTACGCACCGGGAAACGTTTGCATCAATCGTCTTCTGTTATAACTATACAGTTTAAAGATGTTCCGCATTTGATATTTCCTACCGAAGCTGCGGAAAGCTGGCAACAGAATAGGCTGATCATTAGCATTCAGCCCGAAATGAGTATCCGGTTACAGGTTCAGGCCAAACGCCCGGGCATCGATATGGTTTTAAATGCTGTTGATATGGTATTTGATTATAAGGGTACATACAGTCAACAAGCCCCTGAAGCTTATGAGACATTGATCCTGGATACTATGCTTGGTGATCAAACCTTGTTTATGAGGGGCGACCAGGTAGAAGCCGCGTGGGAATTGGTTATGCCTATTTTAAGTACATGGCAAAATAAGAAGAGCCTGAATTTTCCTAATTATTCAGCTGATTCATGGGGGCCTGAGTCTGCAGAAGCACTGATTGCCCGCGATGGATTTAATTGGTTTACCTTGCCTGTACAAGGCAAAAAGTAATTGTTAATGAAAATAAATGTTTTTAATAACGAAGACGAGGTTCTTCATGGTTTGGCAAACTACTTTGTCGAAACAGCATCGGAATCAATTTCCTCACATGGGCAATTTTCTGTTGCGCTGTCGGGAGGAAATTCCCCTAAAAAATTATATGAATTATTAGCTTCTCCTTCGTATAAAGATAAAATTGATTGGAGTAAGGTTCATTTCTTTTTTGGCGATGAGCGTTATGTTCCCCATACTGATCCGCAAAGCAATTATTTGATGGCAAAAAAGGCTATTCTTGAGCCATTGGAGCTGAGCTACAAGCAGATATTTCCGATTGATACATCGTTAAGCCCTGATGAAGCAGCTAAAGCATACACAACAGATATCAATTTATACTTTGCCGGTACTGAGCCAAGATTCGATCTGGTGCTGCTGGGGTTAGGGGATAATTCTCATACTGCTTCGTTGTTTCCGCATACACCGGTTTTACATGATAAAACCGCATCAGCAAAAGCAGTTTTTCTTGAAGATCAGCAGGTTTATCGCATTACAATGACAGCGCCTTTGATCAACCTGGCACACCATGTGGCTTTCCTGGTATATGGAGATGGTAAAGCTATTGCGGTTCACCATATAATTGAAGACGAAACGGATATTGAAAACTACCCAGCTCAGTTAATTAAGCCTCAAAGCGGTGATTTACAGTGGTTTTTAGACCATGGAGCAGCGGCTCAATTAACGGGAAAATAGATTTTCGTTTTAAATAATACTGTAAGATATACTTTATTAAAACATTATAACACTACGTTACTTTATATAAAACGTCTTAGGCATTGAGCTTAAGACGTTTTTCTTTTTATACTAACCGCACCCAGTTCATTGTTAAAGCCCGCGTCCTATTAATAAAGGTGTGTGGTATAATAATTGTAAGTTAAAAACTAAAAACTGAACATGTCCGTAAAAGGGGACTTATTATACTTAATTTTTTATAAAATTGGTTATTTTAGTTCCTAAGTAACAGACGTTTATTTTTGATGAGCAGTTACTAATATGTCTAACCTTCTTTGCCGGAAAACATGCCTTTTGAACTCGAAATAGATTATTGGAAAGATAAATTAAAATGGGTAAAGCCATTAAATCTATTTGCAGACTCTGTAAGACCTGATGCTGAAAAAGATTCTAAATGCAGCACAAGCTTTTCTATTGATAAAAAATTAAGAAAACAACTAAGTCAGTTTAGCGATAAGCAGAAGGTAACATTGTTTGTTACGCTGTTATCAGCCTATAAAGTATTGCTTTACAGATACAGCTGTCAGGAGGATATTTGTGTGGGGAATGTTATATGCAACTCTAAAATAGAGCCCCAGCACCAAAATTATTTAAACTTATTGCCGCTTAGGACAGAAATAAGCGATGCTGTCAGTTTTGAAGAGCTATTGCAAAGGGTAAACGCTACAGTAAATGATGCATATAAACATCAGAATGTCCCGTTTGAGAAATTAGCGGCTTTAATAACAGATGATGCAGATTTGAAGTCAAATCCTTTGTTTCAAGTTATGTTTGTATTGCAAAATGGTGTTGCACTCCCCACAGCGCATATTACCAGATCCGATCTTACACTTGTTATAAAAGATAACAATTCAGAATTAAAAGGAACCATAGAATATAATGCTAACCTCTATAAAGAAGATACTATCCTTCGGATCACAGATCATTATAAAATATTGCTCAGTTCAATAATAGCTAACTCTAAAAGGAGTATTGGATCATTACCTATATTAACGGAGGCGGAAGAACATATACTTTTATACGATCTTAATAACACAGCCTTTGAATATCCAAAAAATAAATCACTTGTTGATTTGTTTGAAGATCAGGTAAAAAAGACTCCTGATAGTATTGCTGTCATTTTTAATGATCTGGAGATTAGTTACACGGAATTAAATAGTCTGAGTAGTCAATTTGGTGACTATTTGAAAAAAAGTTACCAGGTAAAGCCTGATGATCTTATTGGGCTTAAATTGGAACGTGGTGAATGGCTCATAGTGGCCATTATCGGGATATTAAAGGCCGGAGGCGCTTATGTTCCAATCGATCCGGACTATCCGCAGGAGCGTATCAACTATATGGTAAACGATAGTGCCTGTAAGGTACTTGTGGACAAGGAAGAAATAGAAAGATTTGAAAAAGAACAAAACAATTACAGTAAAGAAAATCTAACAGGCGGACCCAAGTCCGATAACCTCGTTTATTGTATTTACACATCCGGATCAACAGGTAACCCTAAAGGAGTACTGGTTGAGCATAGAAATGTGATAAACCTAATCTGGTCACAACGTGAGGTTTATAAAATCACCCCAGACGAAAGAGTACTCCAATTTACTACGGTTACTTTTGACCCTTCTGCCGAACAGTTCTGGATAGCCTTTTTAACAGGAGCAGCATTAGTTGTGCCTGACAAATCCACATTGACTGATCTTAGGGCGCTGGAAAACTATATTATAGATAAAAAAGTAAGCCATATTCATACTGTGCCGGCATTTTTAGCCGAATTGTCAATAGAAGATATGAGCAATGTGAAGCGAGTGATAACTGGAGGAGAAAGTTGCTCACCGTCACTTGCCGAAAAATGGAAAGACCGTTGCATGTTCATTAATGAATACGGACCAACGGAAACTACAATTACATCGGTTGAATACAAAGCAGAGCCTTCGGATAATTATCATGTTTTTGTACCGATCGGCCGTCCGGTAGCTAATACTGATATATACGTATTGGATAACCACCAGCATCTGCTGCCGTTTGGGGCATTGGGTGAAATATATATTGGCGGGGACGGGGTAAGCAGAGGATATTTAAATCGCACGGAATTAACAAAAGAGAAGTTCATTGACAACCCTTATAAGCCGGGGAAATTGATCTACCGCACAGGAGATTTAGGAAGATGGCTGGCAGATGGCAACATCGAATATCTTGGGCGCATCGATGATCAGGTGAAAATCCGTGGTTTCAGGATTGAACTTGATGAGATAGTGGCCACTTTACAGAAGCACCCAAAGGTGAACAATGCTGTTGTAATAGCCAAAAATCTTAAGGGACACGACAAAGAACTAATAGTCTATACAACCGGCGAGACGGAAGCTGCGGAGTTAAGGGATTATTTAAAGGATTATTTACCATCGTATATGGTGCCCGGCTACTATGTACACATGGATTCGATGCCATTGACCAGCAACGGTAAAATAGATAAAAAAATGTTACCTCTTCCGGATGGCAGTGGCCTGGGAGATACTCTATACATTGCACCGTCTACAGATACAGAGTTGGCCCTGGTGAAAATATGGGCGGAAGTACTAAACTTACCTGAAGAAATTATAAGCGTAAAAAGTGATTTTTTTGACCTCGGCGGTCATAGTATTAAAGCTACAAGGCTGAGAGGTTTGATACACAAGAAATTGGGTGTAAAATTGCCTATAAAAGAGTTGTTCTCGGAGAATACAATTGAGCTGCAGTCCAAATCAATAGCCAGTAAAGAAACAAATACTTATGAGGCAAAAGAATTGGTTGCGGAACAGCCTGATTATGTCCTCTCATCGGCTCAACGCAGGTTATGGGTGTTGCAACAGTTTGATGTTTCGCAAAGTGCTTATAATATCCCTTATGCGGTACTACTCAACGGAAAATTAGATAAGATCGCTTTAGAAAAATCAATTTATGGCATTATATCACGCCATGAAATATTGAGAACAGTGTTCAAAGAAGATAAAGAAGGGAATCCACGCCAACAGATCATAAGCCCCGAAAACTACGAATTTAAATTAAAGGAAACTGATCTTACCAAAACGGCTGACAAACAGACTGTATTAAGTAAGTTGGTAGACAAAGAAACAAGTGCAAGCTTTAACTTGAGTACAGGGCCATTGCTTCGTTGTCACCTTGTAAAACTTGAAGAGGATGCCCATATATTGGTGATAATACACCATCATATTGTAAGCGATGAATGGTCAATGACTAATTTTCGCAAAGAGCTCAGTATATTATATAATGCTTATTCCGAAAATAAGACCCCCGTTATCGTACCATTGCGTATTCAATACAAAGATTATGCTGCCTGGCATAATCAGCAGCTTGAATCTGACGATATTGTGTCTCACAAGGAGTATTGGTTAAAGCAATTTGAGGGCAAAATACCTATTTTGAATTTACCCGCTGATAAAGATCGCCCGGTGGTGAAAACTTTTAACGGGACCTGCCTTACCGCAAAAATTGATAGCTCGGTTTTAGAAAAGTTAAACAAAACAGGTAAATCATTAGGCAGTACTCTATTTATGAATTTGCTTGCCTGTGTAAATACTCTTTTTTACCGCTACACGGGCCAGGAAGATATAGTGATCGGTAGCCTGGTCGGAGGCCGTGAGCCTTCAGACCTGGAGGACCAGATCGGCTATTATATTAACACCCTTGCACTAAGAACCCGTTTTAACGGCTCCGGGACTTATCAAGACCTGTTAAAGCAAATAAAAGAAGTTACTTTAAGTGCCTATGAGCACCAGTTGTACCCGTATGATGAGTTGGTGGATTCATTAAAACTTCCCAGGAATATAAACCGTAATCCTCTGTTTGATGTAATGGTGACATTGCAGAGTTCAATGGAGCAGGATGCCGAGTTTACAATGAATGGATTGCAAACGAGTCAATACGATCCGGGTGAATCAAAAATAACAAAATACGATGTCAATTTCATATTCTCCGAATCTCAGAATGAGTTAGAATTATATTTGGAATATAACACTGATATATACAGCGCTGAACAGATGAAACGGATGCTGAGGCATTTCGAGAATATCATGGCTGCAGTTGTCCGGGATCCTAAACAAAGCTTAGCGGGAATAGACTTCCTTACTAACGAAGATAAGAAGCAATTATTAGATGAATTTAATAACACCTCAGTTGAATTTCCGGGCGATAAGACAATTGTAGATATGTTTGAGGATCAGGTTAAAAAAACACCAGGGAACCCTGCTGTTATTTTTGGTGATGTAGAGCTTAGTTATCAGGAGCTAAACTTTATAAGCAATCAATTCGCAGATTATCTACGCAAGACTTACAAAATAAAACCTGATGATCTAATCGGGA
>DATHLW010000202.1:0-6666 GCA_035487675.1 Mucilaginibacter sp.
ATATTAAACATCATTCTCAGCCGAAAGTCACACTATACTTTTGATTTCAAAAACTATCCCGCCGCCTTTTTCTCCCCCCCAGCACCACCCTGCAACTCTTTTAACTGTAATTCAAAAACCCGCATACGGGCATGCAGTATATCCACTTCGGTGCGCAGCATTTGTATTTCGGTGATGAGTTTGGCTGATTCGGGTTTATTGATCTTCTTTTCACCTGTGCCAAGAATGAGCCACTCAGGTGAATATTTAAGCTGAAAACAGAGCTTTTTGATGAGGTAGTAACTTACTTCCTGCTTCCTGTTGATCACTTTGCTGATAAAACCCTGGTCAACGCCTATGGCATTTGCCAAAGCCAGCTGGCCACCATGGTCTTTCACAATTACCTTTAAACGTTTTACTATTGCGTCGTCAGACATGGGGGCTACTTTTTCTGCAATAATAATCAAAGTAGGGTTAAGTTGGAATAGTTGATTAAGTTAATCAGGTTGATTGAATGAATTTGGTAAACCGAAATATTTTGCCGATTTCAAAAAACTAAAAAGGTTGAAAAAGTTTTAACTTAATCAACCTTCAATCAATCAATCAACTGATATTATGATAATAACATTATTTAATTAGGCATGCACATGAACCCCGTAGCCCGATACTGTTGCCTTAAATTTGTTTACACTGATAAGCAGCGATCCAAGTTTGGCATAATACGCAGTAAGCGGCATCTCGCGGTTTTTATAGCCGGCAATCAATTTGTCCAGCTGCTTTATCAGGTTTTCTTTGGCGTGTTCTGTTTCGGCATCCCCGTAATCAGGGATGTTTAACGCCGACCTGATGGCCGCAATTTTTAACTCAGCGGACCGCAGCATAAACAACGGCGGTACGTTTTTATTTGCCCTTAAAATTTCGTTAACCTTTTTTCTGTTTTGGATATCATAAATGATGATCAACAAAACGATGAAAGAACCAGCTCCTAAAAACAAGTAAAAATAGTTCATAACAGCGAAAATTAATTAAGTGAAAATAAATGCCCTTATGTGCTATGGTAACACATTAAATATTTCTACGCAATTAGGGATGAAGTAGTTACGCTGTTTGCAAGAATTTTATTAACATTTACGGAAACTTTGTGGGGAAAGCTACGTTCCACCCGTTGGTGGTCACGGTTTCGTGGCCTGCGGCACTGATATCGCCGGCAATTGGCAACCCATCCACATAGGCATTGATAGCCGTTTTAAGAAAATTGCCCAGTACATCCACCTTCAAATGATCGCCTGCCTGGGCAGGGACAGCCAAAGAATAAGGTTTATTGAGATTGACTACACTGTCAACCAATTTGGTTGTGCCACTGTGTGTCAGGTAAACTTTTACACTAAATATAGAGTCGTTTGTTACAGAAACACGCACCAGGCTGCCGTTAATATCATTCGAGTTGAGCTTCTGCATGGTGGTGCTGGTTACAGCAACCGTAGGCAAAAGCACCCCATTACTATAATAAACATAGGGCTGCGTAGACGCAATGGTAAGCGTAGTGCTGTTGAGTTGTGTGATCTTGAAATCCTGTGTCGACGCATCGGGATATACCACATGGATATTTAATTTACCGTCTTTACTGGCCGACACGGAATAAGTACCAGTTTGTACTGTCAACGGATCGGGCCTGATGGTAACTGTATTAAAACCGTCGAAAGCAAAGGCTGCAGCGGGAAGGTTCTGGCCGGGCAATAATGGTTTACCCATGCTATCAACTACGGTAAGCGTTTTAACGGGGAACACCCAGGAGCCTTTTAACTGTGCACTAATAGCAGCCAAATCAGCAGAAGTGATATTAACGTTTTGTTTTGAGTCCTTTTTGCATCCACTCAGAATAACGCCCAAAGCCAGCAAAAAAAGTAATAACTTTTTCAAAATGATCGAATATTGAGATCCGTTATATAATTTGTAAAAGGCAAACCGCAGGTTCACTGTTTGCCTTAATACGTATAAAAAATTCTATTGTTACAGCGTATCTGCTTACAACTCACGCACTTTTACGTTCCTGAAGGCGATATGGTGTCCGTGGTCCTGTAACGATATATGCCCCTGGTGATACTCAGCAAAACCCTTCCAATCCTTGAATTTGCTTTTTGCAACCAGCTCTTTCCAGTTAGCATCCCACAGATGGGTTTGTACGGTTTGTACACCGTTCAGCCAAAAAGTAAGCTCACCATTTTTCAGCCTGATAACGGTATGGTTCCATTCACCTGCGGGTTTCTCAACTTCCTTTGCCGGGGCTATAATATCATACAAAGAAGCAGCTAAATGGTTTGCCTTTTTATTGTCCTCTGCCTTCTTATCGTCAAGCAATTGGTATTCGGGGCCGGTTAAATAGGTAGCATCAAAAGCCTTATCCTCATGCACGATAAACATGATACCGCTGTTGCCTTCTTCGGCAATGTTCCAGTCTATTGACAGTTCAAAATTTTCGTATTCCTTATCGCTTACCAGGTCACCCCTGCCCTCTTTTACTGCCGGGTCAAGCTGCAGCTCACCGTCTTTGACCGTCCATGCCGGACTTGCAGCAGATTTTAAGTAGCTGTGCCATCCCTGGGTGGTTTTACCATCAAATAGTAAGTGCCAGCCTTCTTTTTTTTCCTTAGCAGTAAGCTCGTTGCTGGTTTGGGCCATCAGACTGCTACCGGCCAATAACAGGGCAGGCAGAATAAAAACTTTTTTCATCGGAATAAATTGTTTTTTAAAGGTGATGAAGCTATCATGAGCCGTTTTATCATTTTATTGTGTGGTGGCTCATGATGGTTCATTTAATTAATTTTTTAAAGGTATTGTTTAAGAAAGTAAATGTAAATAAATAAGGATTGTTTGAAAGAAGTGTGAGTAAAAAACGGGATGTTGACTGTTTGGTGCCTGGTATACAATACTGGTTTAGGGCTCCGGGTCAAAATACTTTACTTAATTATTTCAAATTAATGGCATACAAATAACCATCGGCACTTCCAAAATAGATCACAGCATGATTTATAGCCGGAGAAGATACTATCGGGCCCAGTGAATAAAGTTTATTCATTACCGTTACACTGGTAGCATACAACGAGTCATTCATGCCTTTAGCGAGAAAACCAAAATCTACATCGCCCTTAGAATTAAGTATATTACCTGAATTTTTGACCCTGCCAGCTGTAGAAAACTTACCGGTCAGTTTACCGGTCTGGATGTTGACTGCAAATAAACTTCCTGAAAAATCCCCAAAATATGCCGTACTGCCATAAATAGCCGGTGAAGAATAAACATATCCATTGGTTTTGTAAGTCAGTTTTTCTTTCCCGGTTTTAGCATCAAATGCCAGGAAAAGAAAGGTATCAGATGTGCCGATATAAACCGATCCATCCTTTATTGCGGCCGTAGTTAGCACCCAGGAGTTATTAGCACTGTATTTCCATACCTGTTTCCCATCGTTGGCATTCAGGGCATAAAAGAAACCATCGCGAGCGCCAAAGTAAACCATGCCATCAGCGCAAATTGGAGACGACTGTATGCCTTCTAATAAATGATAAACCGGTTGTTTCCCGGTCTCAAACTTCCATTGCAGCTTACCGGTGGCGACATCAAGGGCGTATAGAAAAGTATCCCAGCTGCCGATATAAACTTTGCCCTGATATAAGGCGGGACTTGTGTGAATGATGCCATTTGTCCTGAATGCCCATTTCTTTTTTCCGGTACTGGCATTTAAGGCATACAAGTTACCATCGCTGCTGCCAAAATAAACGGTAAGGTCTTTCTTATTCAGGTCAAGTACGGGGGATGAAAGGAAGAAATCGTATTGGTCTTCCATATATTGATCCTTCGGGCTCATGGTCCATAGGCCTTTTGCCCCTACTTTTCGTTCACCTTCCGTTTTAAATTTCCAAACCAATTTTCCCGTGGCTGCGTTCAACGCGTAATAAAAGCCATCAAAGCTGCCAAAATACACTACGTTTTTATACACCGCGGGCGATGAATTCACTGCTCCGCCGGTAGTAAACTTCCACAAAAGCTTACCCGTTTGTACATTGATGGCATACAGGCTATGGTCTTCGCTGCCGACATAGGCAATACCGCTGCAAATAGCAGGAGAAGAAAACACTTTCCCCTGTGTTTTAAACTTCCATTTGATATCACCCAATCCTGTATGGTTATTTGAAGAATATGTACCGATACCTGTTCCGGAGGTTTGGAATTTTCCATACGCCGCATCAGGTCGATTTTGGGCATTGACCGTATTCAGCCATAAAAAAGCAATAGTAAAAAAATATTTAAACATGGTTTGATAATTGGTTGCGAATTGAGAGGGATAAATTTACTATTTAAACGGACTAATAAGATATGCTCTGTTTTCAAAAGCCCGCCAACAACAAGCATGTTATGTCTTTACCGGATGCCTGGCTATGTTTCCGATAACACAACCCACAAGGCCACATTTTTAACTATAAGTGGTATTTTGAACCAATTTTTTCATCGAAATAAATTAAATTAATTTAAAACAAAGGATTACCTGCGGCGTTGCCTTTAGTAATTGTCCTTATTGGTTAACCAAATATTTATTAAAACTATGAAAAAGTTATTTGCAGCGCTGTTGTTAACAGCATTCACATTCGGATCATTCGTCGCAATTGCACATCCTACAATGCAGCAGGACACGACTAAAAAACATAAAATGAAACGCGACACTATGAAGAAAGACACATCTAAAAAGCCACCAAGGAAGTAAGCACTTTTTAATGTAAAAGCCCGGTCAATGTATGCTGCCGGGCTTTTTTGTATCTAATGGTTTTCATTAAAAATCATCCGAGCGCTTGCTCATGGTGGTTGTCAGCAGGTCTATCTTTTTCAAAAACAATGCGTCCATTGCTTTTAATACACGCTTACTCTTACCTACACCAATGATGCCGCCGCCTTTTTCCTTATCCATATCATACAGGGTGTGCAATTGGGTTTTATTGTCGTCGATATAACTTATCTGGATATTATCAATGGTGTAACGGTAACGACACTTTTTCAATTCCAGTTTAACGGTGTATTTAAGGGTCATCGGCTCATCGCCTATGCCTGTTTGAGTTTTGTAAGTTCCCGGCTCCTCAATATCAGCTATCACGGTTCCGCCAGTGGCATCGTCGGTGGTGATCTTGGTATTTACCAGGGCCAGTTTGGTAATAAACAGTTTAGCGTCCTTATACAGATCGGATATGGTGAACGATGTATCCGTTTTTACCACATCACCATAGTATAGATAACGGTCTTCGGCTCTATAATTAAATGGATCTTGTTTGGCCTGCGCATGGACAAGTAAAGGGATCAAAAAGGCTGCGGCAAGTATTAGTTTTTTCATATCGGTAACGGTTTTATATACTCAATTTTAATCAAATAATTTGGCATTGCTATGCCCTGGGCCGAATAAGTTGACCCAGTATCTGATCATCAGGCTATCAACCCGCAACCGACACCTGTGTTTTAAGAAAGTAAAAAAGAATTAATCAAGCGACGACCTGCGCTGCAGAAGATTGGCCCCCCACTTGATTACCGACAGATCCATCTGAACAAGAATAACATGCACCATAACTGACAAAATAGCGTAAAAAACGAGGGTTTGCAGCCAGGTACCCACGCTGAAGTCATTGATAATGAATTGGTAAACGTTATTCGCCATAGTTGGGGGAATAAATATACGTAACTAAAACTTAAAAAAACAAGTGTTCAAAGAGGGGAAACAAATATACCTAAAATTAATTAATGCTCAAATAAAATTAACTTTAAAGTATAAAAAACATGTTACATTAACCTACTGATGACCTTTTTTACCTTTGGCTATATTTTTGTCTTCAGGTGGTTTTCGTGCTGATAGCCAGCAAAATAAAAAATCCTGCGCAAAAATGCGTAAAATGATGTTATCACGGATAAAAGATATATCCAATTGTACGTCAACTACATATAAAAAGTCGCAAAAGTTAAGCGTCAAATGCCTAAACTATAACCAATAATTAATCACTGATCTTTGTTATGATCCAGTCGCTTTTCGTAGCAGTAAAAACGCAGGTTGGGCCTGAAGCCTAAACCTATTTCGCCAGCATATACATAGCCCAGTTTGGGGAACAATTGCTGCGTAGCCTTATTGCTGGTATTGGTGTCTATACGAAGGGTATTTATACCCCGTTTGATAGCCTCTTCTTCGGCTTGCTGTAATAGCCTGGCCGCAACACCCTGCCCGCGATGGCGCACGCTCACGGCCAGGCGGTGGGTTACTATGGCCGTTTCATTCAAATCCCAGCCTACATTGGCATATTCGGGTTCCTGGTCGGTAGTAATGGCCGAAATACCTGCTATACTGCCGTCCACATCGGCTACCCAAAGCTGATATTTGGCAATGTCTTCCTCAAACACCCCTGCATTGGGGTAAGTGCTATCCCACTGAAAATTACCTGTAGCATTCATAGCGGGTACCACTTCGGCAATCAGCTCCATTATGGCAGGGATATCATTTAATACAGCAAGGCGAATGATCATGGGGTAAATATATTAAATCAGCTAAATATGCCGGGATAAAGGACTGAAAACCTAGGAAAATCGTTTTTATACCCTCTTTGCGCGCAGCGAAGAGAGGGTGATCGAGCGGTTTAGCGATGATCGGGTGAGTACTAATGAAGC
>DATHLW010000203.1:0-3483 GCA_035487675.1 Mucilaginibacter sp.
AGGCATTGAGACGATGGGCGGATTAATGGACATCATTATTCCGCGCAACTCGAAAGTACCGACCAAAGCAGGCCGACAATATACTACCTCTATTGACGGACAGGTGAACATGAAGATCGCTGTTTACCAGGGTGAGCGCGACCTGATCAAAGAAAACCGCAAACTGGCTGAGTTTGATCTGAAAGGTATTCCGTCCATGCCGGCTGGTTTTCCAAAAGTAGATATTAACTTTTTGCTAAATGCTGATGGTATTTTAAAGATACAGGCTGTTGAATTACGTTCTGGAGTGAAACAGGAGGTAGAAGTAAAACCAACCTATGGCATTACAGACGACCAGGTAGAACAAATGCTGTTGGACAGTATTACTCACGCCAAAGAAGATGTTTCCCAACGAATGCTGATAGAAGCGCGTACCGAAGGCGAACAAATGGTGTACACTGTTGAACGTTTTTTACAAAAAAATGCCGACTACGTATCTATAGCCGAAATCAGCGAAACCCAAAAACTGATCAATTCCTTAAAAGAAGCATTAGTAAGCGGCGACAAAGACCTTATCCTAAAAAAGGTCGACGAACTGAACGAATACACGCGCCCGTTTGCTGAGCGACTGATGGACCAGGCGATCAGCACTGCGATGAAGGGTAAAAGTATAGAGTAAATTGCAAGATACATTTTGGTTTACTTATATTTGGTAAACCAAAATCTTGTCATGAAGTGTACTCATAAAACTCTCCTTGCTAATCTATCAGTTTTCTTGTTCCTTTTCTTAGCTAAACCTTCTTTTGCACAATATCCAGGCATGGGTGCAGTCCGCGCAATGCAAAATCAGCAATTTATGAATCAGCAAATGCAAATGATGCAAATGATGAATATGCGAGGTGTTGTAAACACCCCACAGGAATTTGATTTTCAGGTAACGATGCTTGATAGTACAAAAAAACAGATAACCTCGGCTATATACACTGATACTATCGCAAAAGCCCATTTTATTGTTTCGGTTGATAAACAATATAAAAAATCAGATCCAAACCGATATAAGAGAATATACCCTTTTCAAACCAAGAGTTTAGTCTGTGTATTAATTCCCACAGATGGGTTTCATAAGCGCCCTGAAAAGCATCTATACGGACAGATCACCGATAGTTGTTGGATGTTTAAAACAATAACAGGCCACATAAATGCCTACTCTGTAACCCCTAACGATCTCGGGCCTCTTGACCCTTCTACAATTGTTGGCATACAATTAAATAATGGACCAATTTTAACATGTAATAGCGAAAACCTTAAAGCAATGGTAGGGCAAAACACAAAAGCGCTCGAATTAATCGCAGACAAAAAATATTTAAGGGCAATAAAAAAATATAACAGAGATAGTGAGCCAGATGCAAAGCAATAAATCCCCATTTCCGGGACTATTTTTATTTGTTTAAAGCTTCCTGTTCCTTTAGCGCCGTAATGTTATTCTGGCTATTGTATTGGTCAGTCTTACCTGCAAACTCTTCCAGTATGCTTGCTATAGTATCCAGGTTATCTGATACGCGCTGATGCATATCGGGTAAATCCTTTTCTAACCGCTTATCGCCCAGATCGATATTATCTACTTCTATCTTGGCCAATTTTTGTATGATCACCTGCTGGCTATTTTTCAGGTCTTCGAGTTCGTGGACGATCTTTTCCATCAACTCAAACTTTCTTATCTTATCCATAACTTAAATCAATTGTTGTCTTTTAATAACCTCAAAAGACGAAAATTGTTTAAATCTTGCCATTTAAATGCAATCGGCCTAAGAATGAAGGATACTTGAATTGTTTATATCGCGCTTAAAGTAGTGGACGCATTAGCCCCCATCAACCTTGCTACATATTTACCTATAATATCAAATTCAAGGTTAACAATTGAGCCAACACGTACCTGTTGGAGGTTGGTATGTTCGAAAGTATAAGGGATAATAGCTACTGAAAAGCTGTTTTGTTTGGAGTTGACCACGGTCAGGCTGACACCGTTTACGCAGATTGAGCCTTTTTCGACCGTCACATTTCCAACTGAAGGGTCATATTCAAAAGTATACTCCCAACTGCCATGCATTTCCTTAAAATCTATGCAAACCGCAGTCTGATCAACATGGCCCTGTACAATATGTCCATCCAGGCGGGCATTCATTTGCATGCAACGTTCCAGGTTTACAAGGTCGCCTACTTTTAAGTGGCCAATATTTGATTTTTGCAGTGTTTCATCGATCGCAGTCACTGTATGCTTACCATCAGATAGGGCAACCACAGTAAGGCAAACGCCGTTATGAGCAACCGACTGGTCAATTTTCAATTCCGAAGCTATGGGTGATGATACCGTAATGTGAAGGTTCCCCTGTTCGTGCTCAAGTTCGGTTACCTCTCCTAAAGTTTCAATGATACCGGTGAACATATTTCCTTAATTAAAATGCGAAAATACAATGAAATTTAAGTTTGATTGTCGGGCTTATTTAAAATTACTGCTTATCTCCATTCTTTTATTTCGCAGATCAATCCCGCCTTCAACGATAGATTTCAAATTGGCCAGGTAAAACGTCCACCCCACCTGGCATTGCACCAAAAGGTTTTTGGTGGGGTCGCTTTCTTCCGGGATATTTTCCTGTGTTAGTTCTAATATAGTCAGTCCGTTACGACTTTCAATAGAAACACTTACAATAGAACCACCTGAAAATGTGAACTTTACAAAATCAATGCTGTTCACTTCCAGCACCTCCCCTTTTTCAACTGTGCTGTCGTCAAATCCGTGCCAGTACCATTCGTAAACATCTTCTTTCAATATCGATTCATGCGGTTCCCGCAACCTGCCGGCAATAGCATAAAAATTAGCTTTGCGCAGAAACCAGCTTTCCAACCCTTCCGGAGTTGTCCAGGCCTGGTAAATGGTCCGTACGTCGGTATTAAAATCTGCTTTGATGGTAAATTTTGTCCAGTTGTTATCGGCCATAATCGTTTTTCGGTTTGATAGTAAAACAAAAATAATAATTAAAGTTTGGCCTTTTGTTAACTTGCCCTAAATCTATTTGGTATGTCCAAAAGAAGTGCAGGAATATTGTTATACCGGTTTCTGGGAAACCAATTACAGGTATTCCTCATCCATCCCGGCGGTCCCTTTTTCCGCAACAAAGATGTTGGCGGCTGGTCAATCCCTAAAGGTGAATTTATGGAAGAAACCGGGCAAAAGATCACTGGTAATTTCATCCCACTCACGCCCATTCTGCAAAAAGGAGGTAAAACCGTTTATGCATGGGCAGTTGAAGGTGATATCGATCACGAAACAATAGTGAGCAATTTGTTTGAAATGGAATGGCCACCACGGTCAGGCAAAAAGCAAACTTTCCCTGAAGTTGATAAAGCTGATTGGTTTGATATGGAAACTGCGAAAATAAAGATCAATCAGGCGCAGATTGATCTTATAAATGAATTAGAATCGAAAATCATTCCCAAAAAATAAAT
>DATHLW010000204.1:0-5259 GCA_035487675.1 Mucilaginibacter sp.
TAAAGCCGCACTAAATTCGTTAATGCGTACCGCTGCTTACGAGTTATCAGCTAAAGGAATACGGGTAAATGCTGTATGTCCCGGCCCGGTAAGTACGCCCCTACATGGTAAAGCCGGGTTGTCTGAAGAGGTTCTTCAAAAAATTTCGGGAGCTATGCAACAACGTGTTCCGTTAAAGAAATTCGCGACATCTGAAGAGGTTGCAAAATTGGTGGCTTTTATTTCTTCTGACGATGCTTCGATTATAACAGGTTCCGAATACGTGATTGATGGTGGATTGAGCTTGAATTCAGTAGTAGGTTAAAAAACGTTTTAATTACAGGAATTGGGGCTCAGGAATTGGGGTTTCACTGAATTAATAAAAAAAACTATTTAAAATGAAAAGATTAATTGATAAAAATAAGTTTGGTCCATGGGCTATTATTACTGGTGCATCATCAGGTATCGGAGAAGAATTTGCAAGACAACTTGCCGCAGATGGATTTAATTTAGTTCTTGTTGCAAGGAGATTACCCTTACTTGAAGCTATTGGCCTACAACTTGCAAAAGAACACCATATCAATTACCGTTTAATAGCAGCTGACTTAGCAACAGAAGGTGCAATAAAACAAATTACTGACGCTACTAAGGATCTTGAAGTTGGTCTTTTAATTTCAAATGCGGGCACTGGTAAAGCAGGAAAATTTTTTGAGTTTGAAGAAGCTGAACTAAAATACACCATACAGCTTAATGCTATATCACACTTGAGTCTTGTACATTTCTTCGGAAGAAAAATGGCAAAGCGAAGAAAAGGAGGAATTCTATTAACAGGAGCAATGGGCGCAAATAATGGTCTTCCATATATGGCAAATGAAGCAGGGACTAAAGGCTACATTCATAGTTTAGGAAAAAGCCTTCATACAGAATTTAGGGAATTTGGCGTGCACCTTACAATATTGATGACCCCCTTCACGGAAACACCAGTGTTGAATAAGTTGGGTTTTACTAAAGAGAACATACCTGTCAAACCGATATCAGTAAAGCAATGCGTAACCGAATCGCTTTTAGCATTAGGCAAAAATAAAGTTACTATTATTCCAGGTTTAAAATTTAGAATTATGAATGCATTAGTCCCAGGTTCTATGGCAAGAGAAAGGAGTGGTAAAATGATTAAAGAGAACAATGGGTTAAACTAAAGAGTAGGTGGGGAAATTGCTTTAGATGGCAGATCGGACTGAACAATTCGAGAAATTACAAAGAAATTAAACATAAAAAAAAACAAATTATGAAACTCAGCGGAAACACAATTTTAATAACAGGTGGTACTAGCGGTATCGGTTATGAAATGGCTAAAGAATTTATCAAAAACAAAAACACGGTTATTGTTACCGGACGAAACAAGGAAAAATTACAAAAGGTAAAAAATGAATTGAATGGCTTGGTTACTATCGAAAGCGATGTAAGTAATCCGGATGGTGTTAAAGCACTTTATGAGCATGTTGCTAAAGATTATCCCGGCCTCAATGTTTTAATTAACAATGCAGGTATTATGGTCGAAATAAATTTGCAAAAACACCAATTATCTTCAACAGATTTGACCAAAGAAATTGATATCAACGTAAAGGGAACTATTTGGATGAATGATGCGTTTATTCCCTTACTAAAGAAAAATGGAAATGCAGCAACAGTTACCATATCATCAATGTTAGCATTTGTTCCATTGGCAATTTCCCCGGTTTATTGTGCTACCAAAGCAGCATTGCATTCATATACCTTATCCCTGAGAGAACAACTTAGGAACACGGATGTCAAAGTGTTTGAATTAGCCCCTCCTGCAACCGGAACAGAGTTGCTTACCTCATTTAATGAAGAGGATTTTAAAGGAGTACCTATAATGCCTGTTAAGGCAATGGTGGCAAGTTTTTTTAAAGGACTTTCGAACGATAAATTTGAAATATGTCCCGGTCAATCCAGTCAGTTGAGATTTATGAGTCGGTTTTTCCCGAGTTTTATTTTAAAACAATTGAGTAAGCCCGTAGCCCGAATGCATGCTGCTAATTAACTCCAGTTGCTAGTTAGTATGTTAAAATAAAGGAATAAAAAGAGTGTGCATCAAAGAATAAATTTGGTTTATTACAACTAAATAAATTCCAGGCGATGCTCACAAATGATAAAATTATAGGAATATTCTGTTTCATAGATGATATAACTCTCTCTGTGAATTATTACTGATAGTTAAAGATAGTCCTAAGAAATGATTTTTCCCAAGGTTAAGTTTAAAATGGTTAACAACAATTTGGCATTCCTTAACCTATAGTTGCAAGCAAATCGTCCAGTGGTTTAATCCCATGGAGCTACTTTTATTTTTTCTTTTTCAGCGCCAAAATCTTCTTGCAATCCTCAATAAAGGAGTTCGACATCTGTACTTTTAGCGTCATTGATCCGATAAGAGTTATCGATATCAGAGTGCGCAAATTTTTCAAAAACATCGTTATTTTTACCAATGTTTTTTAAGACACTGGATTTCTTTAACCAAAACTTCTTTACTAAACAGCGGTTAATCTTTGCTGGTTATTTTTTTTTACTGATTGGCTATCTTTGTCGGTTTTTTTATAAAGCAGGAAAGCTGTTCCGCCAAACGCCATCACTTCAAATACACTTGTCCATTCATTAGCATCACCGCTAGTTGGGTCGGCAATTGCACGGGGTAAATGCAGTATAATAAGCCATAAAAACAGCATAACTCCCAATAGCTTGGTTGCTGTACTCCGTTGAATATTCAGAATAATAGCAATACCCGCCGCGATCAAACATGCACCCGCGAAGTAGGTCCAGAAAACATGACCGGGTATCCAATTAGGTACGAAGGTCGCAACAAAACTGGTGTAAAGAAAATGGTCGATACCAAAAATCACCATCATGACAGCGAGGAAATACTTCCCTAAGGGTATCAGGTTTTCCAATATTTTAGTAAAGGCGGAGTTATTTCTTTCCTTGGGCAGGGACTCGGAAACAATAAATGCCCCTCCGCTTAATGCCAGTGCTTTTAATGCATTTGTCCATACTCCAAGTTGGGTCGGAGTGAAACTTAACTGGTAAGGGATATGAAAGGACAAAACAAATAACAACAAAACGCCGCCCAGGATAGTTGCCACCGATCGGGCTTTAATTTCAAGGATAATAGCCGTACATCCTGCAATCAGCAGCACACTAAATAACCATGTCCATACAAGTCGACCCGGAAGCCATGGCGGAAATGACGGCGGCAGTATTACAGGTCTGAAATTGCCATAAATAAGTTGTTGAACGGCCAGGGCCCCCAACGATATGGCAAAGAAAAAACGCCACAATCTATTAAGGTTTTCCATAGATATAATTAGAGCAAACGCTTTTGTATATAATAATCACTTTTTCAATACAGGTATTTTGGCCTTCTACTTAAGTTCTTCGGCTAGTTCATGAGCCGGAACGCTATTCCATCTGTTAACAGGAAATAAGGGATGTTATCCCCTATTTCCCGTTCAATTCAGGGTTAATGTGTGTGATCGAATTGTTTACAGATGGTTCTGGTTTTAATAGCCAGGATTTTGTTTAATATTTCCGTGAGTAATGTCAATCTGGTTTTGTGGTATTGGATACAACTCATTCTTACCTTGCGTAAAATGTGCGCTTTTCAAAAGCTTTCCCGGGAAATTAGGCACCCCATTCTCGTGAGCCAGGTAAGCATTCAAAGTAATAGCCATAAAACCCGTTGCCATGGGGCCGCCGTATAGGCCATCCCAGCGCTGCAGGTCAAAGAAACGGTGACCTTCCATTCCCAGTTCTATGCGACGCTCAAATTGAACCGCTTTGCGGGCGTATGCTTTACCACCCAATACAAAGCCGGCTGCTATATTTCCCGGAGTGGTAGAAGTGTTCCCAGCAGGGCCCGCGCCATAATAACCAACTTTATAGTTGGCCGCAGGGGTATTGGTATATCCCCCGGTTGGGTTTGATGGGTCTGTATAGGTATGCACCCATCCGGTTGGGTTAGCAGCTCGCTGGCGCACCCTGTTAACCAGGTCCTCCGCCTTTTGCAGGCTGCCTATTTCTACTTCAACTTCTGCATCCCAAAGTAATACATCCGCAAAACGGATTGCGTTGTAGCTATTTGCCGTTGATTGGTTTGGTGCCCAACCTTCATAGGTATCAGATGTGGTGCCCTGAGCTGCTTTGTAATAAACGTTTTTAATCGGCGCATACGGGCCGCCATCTGCCTGATCGCGGCACCAGGCCTGACCGGGCATAATACCCCAATCCAAATAAGGTATGCCACGGCGTCCAACCGACCAGTCAAGCCGTGAGTCGACTGTTGCCGCTGTTGGGGTAAAGGCCGCATCTGATGTGATATTCTGGTCGTTTTTTAAATCGCTGTCATTGTAAGTATCAAGCAAAGGCAAACCAGTGGTTGGATCGGTTTTAAATGCATTGACAAAACTGAATGAAGGCTGGAAGAAACCACAGCAGCCGGCCGGGCCACCCGATGCGAAGTTCAATGTTTCACCGGCATTACCATTTACCCCGTCTGATCCGTCATGTACCGATGTTTGAATGACGAATACGCCTTCCGGCCCATTCTTGGTTGATGGATTAAAATTATTGGCGTAGGGTTCAAGTGCATATGTTGCACCGCTTGAGGTCACGCCGTTCGCAATCAGATCTTCCAACAAAGGCTTGGCGGATGCATATTTATGCTCAAACATATAGGCTTTGGCTAGAAATGCTTCGGCGGCATATTTGTTTGCACGTCCTATTTGGAGCTGAGTAGCCGGTAAGTTGTTCATCGCGAAGATAAGATCGGCTTCAATTTTGTCCCAAACTGGCCCCGGGTTACCAATGTTGTAATCGTTATTATTATAGGTAATGGTTTCATCAGCAAACGGGACGTTTCTCCACAGTTTAGCCAATTCACTTTCATAAAAGCCGCGCAGGAAACGAGCCTCCGCGGTTACCTCCGTTGCATAGGCTGCACTTATAGAGCCATCTTTCACCAATGGCAATTCGCGAAGTACATCATTGGCCCGCTGCACCGCACCAAAATTCATCACCCACTTCGGGTCAAGGTACCCATTGCTACCCGATTCGGTATAGCTTTCGATAGCTGCAGCGTCCGGTTGGTCACCCGGGGTAGAACCTTTGTGTGCATCATCTGCAGCTACACTGCCATATATCCAATTATCCGTTCCGGTTGACCATGTAGCGCCTTCCTGACCGCGCCACACGCCGTCAAGTAACGAATAG
>DATHLW010000205.1:0-7834 GCA_035487675.1 Mucilaginibacter sp.
CAGAAATACAGTTTACCAAAGGCAGCAAAGTAAATGCTTCCATCGAGCTGAGCTTAATTGAAAAGATCGCAACCGGGCATGGAGAGTTATTACTCTATCGGGTCGAAAAGGTGAAAAACCATCAACTGAGTGCTTTGCACCGGCTTATACTGTTTGGATATCTTCTCAAGTCACCAAAGAATACTTATTACCATCGTAAGGTGGTTAGTGCGCTATACTCGTATCCCAGGAATATCATTATTGTATCGTATAAAGATGATGACTATCACAACATATTCCCGATGGATATTCATGCCTATATTCCGGAAGATGACCTGTACATACTTGGGCTACGAACAACCAATGTCACTTTAAATAAAATCCTGGAAGCAAAAAAAGTGGTAGTATGTGATACGGATAATATCGACATAAATACTGTTTATGACCTGGGCAAACATTCCAGTACCGCGCCAACATCGACGGATCTGCTTCCGTTCGGCATTAATGAAAGTGAATTGTTCCATTTTCCGGTACCGAATTTTGTAGGATCGTACAAAGAGATCGAGATCATACATCATAAAAAAATGGGCTATCACATGCTGATGGTCGGAAAAGTTTTGAATCATAAAATAATCAAACAAAATCCGGCCTCGCTTTATCACGTTAGTTTTTTACAATTTCAAAAAAGCAACTATAGCGGTATTGAGGGCGTATTCTAAAATTAAAAAGTCGTATGATATATGTCTTCGTCACCTATAATCCTTCATTCGAACACGATTCGCCCGAAAGCTGGTTTAAGAGGACCGAAGGATATACCGGTGCCTTATTTTACCTTGCCCAAAAGCATACTGTAATAAATATCAAGCAGATCAATTACGAAGGTGACTGCCTGTATCGCGGTGTTCATTACTACTTTATCAATTTTGGTAAAAAGAAAAGCCTTTTTCCAAAAAAACTAAACCGTCTTGTTAAAAGCTTTAGCCCGGATATTGTATTCCTGCAAGGGCTTCACAAACCTTTCCAATTTATTCAGCTGGGTGTGCGGCTGAGCAAAAAAACAAGGGTTATTGCCCAGCACCATGCCGAAAAGCCTTTAACCGGTTTCAAAAAAATTCTTCAGAGAATAGCCGATAAATATATTGACGCCTATTTATTTGCTTCACATAGCATGGGCGTGGACTGGGTAAAAAAGGGCAACATCAGCTCAAGTGATAAAATACACGAGGTAATGGAAGTATCGTCCATATTCTCGCCAATGAATAAGGCAGAAGCTAAACAAAAAACCGGCGTTCCCGATGGCATTATTTTTCTTTGGGTTGGACGGCTTAACGATAATAAAGATCCTTTGACTGTATTAAGCGCTTTTTTAAAGTTTGCTGAAGTTGCCCAAGGCGCTCATTTATATATGGTCTACCATACGGAGGAACTGTTGAATGAGATAAAAGAATTGCTGAACAATTCAGTACAAAAACAAGCGGTAACACTGATAGGAAAAGTTCCGCATGACGAACTGCAGTATTGGTTCAATAGTGCGGATATTATCTTGTCGGGCTCCCATTATGAAGGCAGCGGAACAGCAGTTTGCGAGGCGATGTCATGCGGGTGCATGCCCATAGTTACCGATATCGACTCTTTCAGGATGATAACAAACAATGGAAAGTGCGGCTTTTTGTATGAGGCAGGAAACGAGGCAGCATTGCTATCAACTCTGCATCAGATAGATAAAATTGATCTGGCCGAAAAACAAAAGGCTTCGCTGGAATATTTCAGGTCAAAACTTTCATTCGAAGCTATTGCAAAGCGTATTCAGGAAATAGCTGAATCATTATAATTAAACAGCTCCATAATTGCCGCACATGTATCTTTAATTAGGTAAGGCGATACTGCATTATGATCGGCAAAAGGATTTTCAAGGATAGTTTTTATAATATTCACCATATCATCAGGAGTCTGTGCAAAATGCCAGTTTTTGATTGGCTGATCAATCGGTCTTACAAAACTTACTACCTGGGCGCCTGTATATAATGCCTCGAGGCAGACCATGCCCAAACCTTCATAGGACGATGGGTGTACAAACACCTTTGTTCTTTGCATCAGTGCCAACACAGAAGTATGGGGCAACTCCCCCATCAGTTCAATATTTTCTTCCAAATGATAGTCTTTTATCAATTCGTTCAATAATTGACGCTCGGGACCGTCACCGCAGATAACAGCTTTGATATCGGGGAAATAAATCCGAAGTGTGCTGATCATATTGATCAGCAACGAATACAGCTTTAATGGAATAAGAGAACCTGCACCCATAATATCAATATGCCTCTTTGCAGACGAATTACTAAACAAAAGCGGATCTATACCTACCGGTATGACATGAGTCGGCGTTACCGAATAATTATGTTTAACCTCGCCCAAAATAAAATCAGATAATGCGATCAAAGAATTTGCCCGGGGGCTTATCCATCTGAAATATCTATTTCCGGGTTTGGCATCCTGACCTAAAATCCAACAAAAACATTTTATTTTTTTCCTTTTTGCAAAGGCGTCAGCTATGAATGCACAGTCGCCCATCCAGAAACTTAAAAGACCGATAAGTTGATATTCTTTATTCAACTTGTTTAATGTTAGCCACACCCGTCGCCAGTTATTTAAGCGGGTAGGGCCTCCCTTATTGGCACCTCCGAAAGAAATAACTGTAACACCATTCCATTGATACTGGTCGGTATAAAAAGGATATTCAAATGCCAGTACGATAATATTGAGGGAAGGGAATTGCAGTTTCAGATTCCGGACAAATACCTGTTGCGGGGGAATACAGGTGCTATCAGCCTCGTCTTTCGGAAAGCCGGGGCTGAGTATAACCAATGTTTTGCCCTGATCAGTCATCCAATGAAACTACTTTATTGCAGAAACAAAGCCCTGCTTTATTATGTGTAATAAACAAGATCATTTTACCCTTAGCAGCTAACAGCTTTAATCGGTCTAAAATTTCATTCTCCGATTCCTGGTCCATTTCCCCAAAGGGTTCGTCCAATATCAGCAGATCAAATTCATGATATAATGCTCTTGCGAGCATAATGCGCTGGCGTTGGCCCCCACTTAGGTTTTTGCCATTTTCGGTTATCATCATATTGGTAGCTTCGGGATATTGGCTGATCAAAGTATCGAGCCCGCAAAAAGTGATAACCTCGCGCAACCTGATCTCATTGTAACTATCCTCCTGCAGGGTAATGTTATTCCGGATCGTATCGTGAAGTAAAAATGGTTGCTGTTTGACGTATGATATCCGGCTATGATAGGCCAGTCTTTCAGATACTGTTCTTATTTTTTGATTGATGCAAACTACGCCATCTTCCTGCTCTATAAAACCAAGCAGGATATGCAATAAAGTAGTTTTACCACGACCGGAATCAGCTGATAAGCCGATGAAATCGCCGGGAGCGACCTCAAAACTTACATCTTTTAAAACGGGGCGATCATGGTATTTATGATGTATCCTCTCCAGGCCAAATGAACGAATCGGTTCTGATTGCTTTGGTGATGTAGTTATTATATCGTTATCTGCCAGCAGGTCCTTTAAAGTGAACTCGTAGGTTTTCATTTGCCCCGCACTATTGATGATCTTTACTATACCGGGAATAATTTTATAAGCGGCTGCTAAAAATATGCTGATGGTAAGCAGGTCGATTGCCGGGGTATGGGCGGACCATTTATTGACCAGCACAAGGATAAAAAAACCGAGTATAGCAAATACTTCGATCAGTCGCGAAGGCAGATATTGTAATGACTGTTGTGTGCAGATGTAGTGATTCATCATCTGCTGCTGCCGATAATACCGCCCGGAAAAAAAATCATCTTTGTCGTAAATATTACTTTCGATATAGCCTGACAAGGCCTCTTTCAGGTTCTTCAAAGTATCGGCACTGGTTTGTTTGATATGCTGACGGACGTTATTGTATTTTCTTTTCAGCACCCAGCTCAGAACGATCACCGCGGGCATTAACAAGGCGAACAAAAGCAAAAACAAAGTAGCATGATACAGGAGTATAGCGATAATGGTGAACAACACCAATACACCTTGCGAAATGATCTGCTGAAAATTAGTCAGGATATAATGACTGAACTCGATAGGCTGCTGGCTGATCCTGCGGATATGAACTGATGAATCAATATTTACAAAACTGATGTAATCTTTTTTTAGATACTGACGGATACCCTTGCCTGATAAACGTGTAGCCACATCATAAATAAAACGATACCTGGCCGAGGCTATCCAATAAGCGATCATATTTTTTATACCGAAGAGTATAAAAAAGACTGCTATGAGTAAAACAGAGTTTTGATTATTTAATGAAGATGGCAGCCACGAAGTGTAAGGAAGCGCAGAATTCTTAACGTAAAAGTTGATCACCAGGACGGTTAAGCCAAGAAAAGCAATATCGAGTGCGCTAACCAGCACATCCCAAAAGATGAGCAGGAATAGCCTTACCCGCTCTTTTTGATCCAGAACATTTAATATGCCTGATAAAAATTGCACCAATACGAATTAAATAGAGTGAGTGATAGCCCGCAAACAGCTTTATAACACTACGCGCAGCAATGGCACATGGTTGCCAGTATGATTACCGGAGGTAAATTATTTCTCTATTTTCCTAATCACTTTTGCCGGATTCCCTACGGCCAGCGAATCATCGGGGATATCTTTGGTCACAACAGCCCCTGCGCCAATAACACAACGGTTGCCAATAGTTACGCCAGGACAAATAACAGCACCGCCGCCTATCCAGCAATCGTCGCCGATGGTTACCGGTTTGGCGTTTTCTTTACTGCGCCTTAACACCGCATTTAAGGGATGGGTTGCGGTATATATCTGTACAGCAGGTGCACAGAATACATTATTGCCCAATTTTACTTCCATCACATCCAGCACCACACAGTTTACATTGAAGTATACATTCTCGCCGCAAGTAATATTATAACCATAGTCGCAACGGAATGGCGGTTCAATATACAAGCTGGCGGGTGCATTCGGGATCAGCTCGCGGAGGATGGCTTTACCGTTATCATTCATCATGTATTCTGTTATATTGAGCTGATGAAGCAACTTTTTGCAGTCCATGCGTTCTTTCACCAGTGTTTCGTCAGCGGCCAGGTAATATTCACCGGCCAGCATTTTTTCTTTTTCAGTTTTCATGGCAGTAAAAATTAATAAGGTGACGGGCTTGTTGCCGTCCAGCCGCCGTCAACTACCAGGCTTTGCCCGGTGATGTGCCTGGATTCGGGCAGGACAAAAAAGAGAACAGCATTGGCAATATCTTCCACCGTTGCCGCCCGGCCCATAGGTGTAATGCGCGACCAGATTTGTTCGTAATTATTGTCTTGTAAAGTACGCTCGGTCAGGGTTGCACCTGGGGCGACAGTATTGATGGAAATATTTAAGGGAGATAACTCCAGTACCAAACTTTTTGCTAACATTTCGAGCCCGGCTTTGGTCATGCCGTAAGCTGCCAGGTTTTTATGAGCCTGGTGCCCGGTAACCGACGACATCAATAAAATACTGCCCCCACTCCCCTGCTTTTTCATCTGTATTGCCGACTTCTGCGCCAAAAAGAAACTACCAAACAGATTTAAGTTGATTACGCTTTGTAAGGCTTCGGGTTGATAATCTAAAAACTCTCCGTAAGATGTAACGCCAGCATTGGCAATGGTGATGGTCAGGAAACCAAACTTGCGGACAGCCTCATCCACCATTTGCTGGATAAAATTGATATCGGACGCGTCGCCGGGAAAGGGATGGCATTTGCCGCCTATTGCGGTGATTACAGCAGCGGCCCTTTTTGCCAGAGCTTCGTCAATATCATTTAATATTACTGCGGCACCGCTCATGGCCATTTGCCTGGCAATCTCGAAACCGATACCCTGCCCTGCTCCGGTAATGATGGCTACCTGGTTGGTGAATCTGTCGTCTGTCATAGCTTAAAACTTCATTCAAACTGAGCAGCAATATAATTTTAAATTATGTATTTTAAAATGAGCAAAAAAGCCAGACTTAATTGCCTGCCCTTTATAAATTGGATTTTAAAATCTAATCAATATGCCACTTCTACAGTACCAATTTCGCCGTCGTTCGCAATAACTAATTTTGCATTACTTCCATCGATATTACACGAATAAAAACCAGTGCCATTCTTATCACTATTTACATCATCAACCCTGAAGAAAATAGTTTTTTGATCCGGGGAAAGTTTTACAAAAGGCGTGTATGACACAAACAATCCTTGAGGCAATACTATATTTAGTTTTTGCTGATTGGTACCATCATAGTTGGCTGTCCAAATTTCACCATAGTACAGGCCTTGGGTTCCTGGTGCAACCAGGGGTATATTTTTTGTAAATACGATTTTGTTTTGCTGCGGCGGTGTCGTAGCAACAGTAGGGGTTGCAGCATCCGCACTTTTTTTACAACTAATTTGAAACAGCGCAATTGACAATGTAAATGCTAATAAAACAATGGTGCTTAATAATACTTTTTTCATATGATGGGGTTTTAATTAGGTAAATAATGAATGTTATAAAAATAAAAACCTTGTAATCCTAAGTCCGGAGGGGAATTTTCGGTTGGGAACTCTGCAATACTTAGTTCAGGGCGCTTCTGAGGGCTACCCTGCCGTGGCAAAAGTTAATATGCGACATAAATTTGACTTAATGCAGGCATTTGCAATTTCTGAAGGTTACTGCCATCGATACTACAAGTATAGTTCTCAACTGCGTAGGGCGCTGTTGTTGTAACTGTGGTAAAATATATTGTTTTATGGTCTGGTGAAAGTGCGGTAATCCCATTTATCATTTTGCCTGCGGGCAGAACAATATTTATTTTCTGTGGGCTTGTGCCATCGGAGTTCGCTGTCCAGGCCGTTCTTGAAGTTGATGATTCATCGATTGTGTACAATATTTTATTTTGTTGTGAGCCTGCGTTAACTGTTGAAATCTTGCCATTACCATCAACTGAAATTGTGGTGCCATCAGGAATAACTCCACCCAATTTTGAGGTGGTAGCAGGTGTCAGAATATAAGATGTGGACTGTGCGTTAGCTTCTTTTTTACAACTCATTTGAAATAACAGGATTGAAACTGTAAACGCCAATAAAACGATTGTGGTTAATAAGATTTTTTTCATGTTGTGGATTTTAGGTGTTTAGATTTAGATAATGATTGTTATAAATTGTCTGATATTAGAATAAGCTTATGCAAACCAAGTTTTTTTATACTTGGTTCTAGTGCTCTTCCGGCAAAGCATGCATTTTAGTAGGTGTCACCTTGTACTAATGCTTTACTGGCATCAGATAAGATCTGGCGGACATTACTGCCATCTATATTGCAGGCATAAATGCTCCAATTATTTGAAATTTGATGTGTCCCGTCGGTCAAAAAAGCGTTAAAGAAAATGGTTTTCCCATCACGCGATACTTTAGGATCAGTGAGTGCGATCACTACATTAGTCGGTAATGTGATATTTAGTTTTAGCGGACTGCTGCCATCAGCATTGGCGGTCCAAATTTCAGCATAATCAAATAATTGTGTGCTGCTGTTCCCATAAAACTCTTTAAGGTATAGCAATTTGTTTTGGTCTGTACTTGTGGTAGTAGCATTGCTTGCAGCAACAGCGCTTTTTTTACAACTGATTTGGAACAAGATGATCGATAACGAAAAGGCTAATAAAGCGATAGAGCTTAGGAAGATTTTTTTCACGTGATGGGTTTAAGTATGTAAATAATTAATTAAAAAATTGCTCACTAATAAAGTGAGCCTGTTATACTACTAACATGTATGTAAAGTTGCAATTAAATGATTAAAGTTT
>DATHLW010000206.1:0-3359 GCA_035487675.1 Mucilaginibacter sp.
ACTATTAACTGATTTCATAATAGGTATGAAGAAACGAAAAAGAACGAAGCGAATGTTTAGAGGCATCAACGGACGTTTTTACGAAAGTCCCTGATTAACCAAACGTGATCATCCCGGCAAATACATATTGATTCTTTTTCCATTTTTCACTACGGTTGAAATTTGAGATTAACATAAATGAATGATTACTGTGCTGCGCCAGGTTTGAAAGTAGCCTTATTGATCGCACTTTGGTCCAAAGGAGGGTCTGGGTCAGCCAGTGCACGAATGACGTTCCAAATGGTGAAGATGGAGGTTCTGCCATCGTCAGCCTTAGTAAGGTACCCCGACCACACTTTGACGCTCCCATAGGGAGCCATCCATGCCATGAAGATTACCGGCACCACTGCGCCTTTTTTTGGAGCCGCCGTATCTGGACCGGCCCATCCATTGAGCTGGAATGACGAATCGTCGGTTTCTGGCCGGTAGCGATAAGTACCTGTGAGCTGTCCGGTAGAAGAAATGGCAGTTATGGTCAGGGTTTCCTGTAATTCATTGTGCCATATACCGATAAGGTCATTGCTGTTTTGACCATATGCTGTTGCGACGAACAATGAAACTGAAGTAAGGATTAACGTTAAAATATTCGCTTTCATCTTTTTAAGTTTTAGCAGACCAGTATTTCATTCAGAGTAAGCATCCAGGCATAACGACCTTTCATTAACTTTTTTTTAAAAAGCGCTCCCGGTTCTTTTCCGGGAAACGCCTGAATTTAATTTAACCAATTTTCAATTTAATGAAATAAAGAACGAGAGTATTCATTTAAAATCCTGAAATCATAATCTCAGGCTCAATCTCTTTTATTGCGGCTTAGCATCGCAAAGGCAATAACCACCAATACCGCTGCTAACACTAGCCCGATCATTTGTTTTTGTGTGTTTTAGAAATTTTAACATGATCAAATTCCCGGACGTTCACCTCTTCCAATTTTAAAAGGCGTCCTCCAACTCCTTAGAGGACGCCGTCACTTAATTAACTTAACTAAATCTCGTTTTCACGAAAAACTAAAAGAACAAAGAGTGTTTTTATTGAATTCATTTTTGATTGCTTTTTCTAAAATCTTTAATAAACCAAAGTATGCCCCGGACGATAAAAAGTCCGATAAGAGCTGAACCTATCCACAATGCTGTTTCCATTTCATTTCAAATAAAGGCGCCCCGCACCGGGGCTACCTTTACACTTTTTTAATTAACTAAATAATTCAAACTGCTTACTAAAAGCTCCTTTTAAGCGGGTGCCCGCTAAATATTTCTATTCCCTAACTACTTTTTCCGTTTCTTATCCGGACACGGACATATTTTTTCTTGTTGGCCAATGGCTGTCGCCTGTTAATCAGGTCGGCCACCTCGCGATAAGCTTTGATCGTATCGAATATCTCTTTCAACTGGCCGTTAAACTTTAAAAACAACTCCTCCAGGCTCGCCCGGTAAACGCCGGCGTGTTCATCTCCAAAAGGAAGACTGTCTATCTTTTCAAGCATGCGCTTGTGCTCCTCTTTGTTTATTAGTTCTATCGGCATATCGGTTTATTTGTTAAATTCATTCGGCATAAACCAATCTCTTTGTAAAATATTTCGGGTACTCCTGGTAACCTTGTTGCATATAAAACTGATGCTCGGGCGTCCGCCAGTCCAGGCAATGTACCTGTATCCGGTCGCATTTCCTTTGATGCGCTTGCTTAGTAACATACTGTTCCAGTGCCATCCCAATACGTTGATCCCTTGCTGTTTCATCAACTGACAGATAAGTAATAATCGCCAGTTCCCCGTCAAAACCCAGTTGGGGCAGATAATGTACCGATATAAAGCCTACTACTTCTTTATTCAGCTCATATACAAACGCCTGATGTTCATTTTTCCCAAATAGGGTTTCCAGTTGAGCAATCAACATGCTGTTGCTGGTTTTATACCCCAAAGTCTCCAGTAATAGTTTAATGGCGGGTGCATCCATATATGTCGCATTCCGGATATTCATAAGGCTATGATCAAATTGTCTCGGACGGAAACATTTGTCGCCAATTTTTTGGCGGCTTGCCGCCGACTGACCCTAGCAACGATCCGGTCATATTTTTCAATCGTAGCCGCCAGTTGCTGTAACTGCTGCTGGTAAAGTTCATAGACAGTCGCCAATTCCTGATTCAGGCCGGTCGCTTCTTCATCCGGCAGGACGGCTATTTTTTTTAAGATCCTGCTGTATTCACAATTAATGATGCCCTTTAATGCCATTTCCCTATAGTGTATTCGGTTTCTTTTGATGTTAATATCGTCTTGGCTGCATTTTATGCAGCCATGCTAATGACCGATGACTGGTCCTCACTGATTAAAACGGTGTCGGCTATCAGCCCGGTTTGGATAAAGCCTAACAGATGCGGGCCTTCCAACTGGTTGTACAGGTTGAGAATATCAGCGTCACAACCGGATTTACTGACCAAAACCGCTTCCGGGTAAAGGTTAACGATGCCGGCCCCATATTTTTGCAAGACCAAAGCTTGCGGTGTCTCCAGGAAGGCTTTGGACAGCTTGAAAAAAACAGAACGTATCCCTATGGCTTCAGTGGCTTTAACCGCATCTACCGCGTACACTTCAATAATATTTTCCAGTTTTAAGATCAGGGGCTGCAGCGCCTTTTCGCTTATCAGCACTTCAACTGTGATCATCACAATCGAACTCACGTCAGTTTTGGCCGCACTTAAACTTTCTATTCCGATCAACCTGCGGTTGATCATCCCCGTAATCAGGTGAAGCAGGCCCGGCCTGTCATCTGCTTTGATACTGAGTAGATACTTTTCTTTCATCATTCGTCAATTTTATAGTTACTTCTGCTTATCGTATAGATACTGCACCGAATGAACGTCACCATCCAGCTCAACCTCTTTCCGGACCAGTAATTGTCCGTCACCGTCTGTCAAGATGGCCCATGTTTCGGTTGATTTTTGTCCGTTAGAATAGGTTGACTGCTCAGTGAGAGTTTTGCCATCCGCTGACCATTTAGCGCTTGATGTTCTTTTGATACCCTCTTTTATGCTGGTTTCAGCCGGCTTGCTATCGAAAGTTAAGTTTTCTGTGTAATCCAGTTCACCGGCCGCTGTTTTCTGACGGCGCTCTATAGTGATCCGATCCTTATCTTGTACAACTTTAAGGGAAATGGCAGCTGAGTTTGGGGAAATGTCCCCGAACTCCGAGCTTTCTTTATTTAGTATCCAGCTTTCGCTGAAATCGGTTTTTTGCGCACGGGCATTCAGGCCAATAAGTAAGAAGGAGGCGATAGCAATTGAAAGGGTTGTATTATTTTTCATTGTGATATTTTAGTTTTCAATTTTTG
>DATHLW010000207.1:0-2237 GCA_035487675.1 Mucilaginibacter sp.
AATGGTTTCGCCCACAATGATTATTGCCACAAACATCCTTTATACGATGCGCTGGATAACGGTTTTACCAATATTGAAGCAGATATATTTTTAAAGAATAATAAACTGATCGTGGCTCATGTGTTTCCTTACTTTAAAAGCAAACGGACACTAGAGGCGCTTTACCTTAAACCATTATCAGAAAGAATAGCAGACTACAACGGCAAGGTCTACGCAAACTATAACAAGCCTGTTATTTTAATGATCGATATAAAAACAAGTGCAGGTAATACTTACGAAGCATTAAAACCGCTGCTCGAAAAATATAGTTCAATGCTGACAAGGCTAGAGGATGGTAAAATTGTTTATGGAGCTGTAACGGTTGTATTATCGGGCCATAAGCCTTATGATATGATAGGGAACGAGCAGAACCGCCTTGCTTTTATTGATGAGGACCTGCGCAAGGTATCCCGCGATTCAACCATGAGCAATATGTTCACGATGGCAAGCTGCAAATATTCAAAAATGCTAAGGTGGGATGGCAAGGGCATATTCCCCGTTGCCGAGCGAAACAGGCTTTGCGCTTTTGTAGCCCTAGCACACAGTATGGGCGAAAAAGTAAGGTTGTGGGCCTCTCCAGAAAGAAAGGTGGTTTGGGATGAACTGTTAAAATGCGGTGTCGACCTTATCAATACCGACAAACTGGCTACCCTCCGCAAATACCTCAACTCCAATAGCGTTACGCTGGCCAAGGCGGACTGATAGTAATGGGTACATTAGTTATACGTAATACGTTTTACGTTCTATGTGGCTAACTCAATATTGACCATTCACTAAATAAAAACGTACAACTTTTTATACTAAAACTTCCCCACTTAATCAACTCAATCCAACCCAATCAACCAATTTATATTCAAAATAAATTGCGATTAGTAAATCCTTGTTAATCTCAATTTTACCATTGTGCCTTACCTTTGACGTAACAAATTTTTTGCAGAGCAAGCTTTAGGCTTTGCAATTTTAATCACCGTTTACTATGGATGATTTTATCGCTGCCAGGTCTCAGATGGCATTATCTTTAGGGTTTCACATTATCTTTTCATGCATCGGGATGGTAATGCCGTTTTTTATGGCGATCGCCCATTTTTACTGGCTCAAAACCAAGGATCCTGTCTACAAAAACATCACCAAAGCCTGGAGCAAAGGAGTAGCTATATTTTTTGCAACAGGTGCGGTTTCAGGTACGGTATTATCATTCGAATTAGGCTTACTATGGCCTACCTTTATGAAGCATGCCGGACCAATTTTTGGTATGCCATTTTCATTGGAGGGCACAGCATTCTTTATTGAGGCTATCGCGCTTGGGTTTTTTCTATATGGCTGGGAACGGTTCAATCCCTGGTTTCATTGGTTTACTGGCGTGATAGTGGGCATCAGTGGGATAGTATCGGGCATATTGGTAGTAGCAGCCAACAGTTGGATGAACAGTCCCGCGGGGTTTGATTATGTAAACGGGCAGTATCTGAATATCGATCCCATGAAGGCCATGTTCAATGCGGCCTGGTTCGAGCAGGCCTTGCACATGTCTATCGCGGCTTTTGCAGCTACCGGTTTTGCGGTAGCAGGTGTGCATGCGATGATGATCATCCGAAAGAAGAATGTCAGGTTTCATTACATGTCTTTCCGTATTGCTATCGTGTTTGCTGCTGTGGCTGCTTTGCTGCAACCATTGAGCGGGGACATCTCAGCCAGGGATGTCGCCAAACGTCAGCCTGCAAAACTGGCGGCAATGGAAGCGCATTTTAAAACAGAAAAATTCTCGCCTTTGATTATCGGTGGTGTTCCGGATACCAAAACGAAGGAGGTTAATTATGCGATCAAAATACCTGGTTTGCTAAGTTTCATGACCTATGATGATTTTAATTCCGAAGTTACCGGGCTTGATAAAATACCACAAGCAAACCAGCCCCCGGTGGCTATTACGCATTATGCCTTCCAGGTGATGGTTGGTTTGGGTATACTGATGATGGGATTGGCCTTAATTTATTTTATTGCGTTGATTAAAATAAGAAAATGGTTTAGCAAAGCATGGTTTCTAAAACTATTTGCATGGGCAACGCCCATTGGTTTTATCGCAGTCGAAGCAGGGTGGACGGTTACTGAGGTGGGGCGTCAGCCATGGATCATACAAGGCATCATGCGAACTGCTGAAGCTGTAACACCGATGCCGGGTATCAGGTATTCGTTTTACCTGTTTA
>DATHLW010000208.1:0-2627 GCA_035487675.1 Mucilaginibacter sp.
TGTCCGCCGAAAAGCGACTGAAAACCGCCTGCTATATTGCCCAGCACACTGCGGCTGCGAACGGTAATGCCGCGCACTACCCCGAGATGTCTGACGATCTTATAACCCTCTAACGAGGTGCTGGTGGTTATTAATGAATGATCCATTTTATTGTTTATTAGGTGATCTTAAATTGAATAAATATAATTGATATTGAGATGTGGCACCGGGCTGTTTGTTACAAAAAGATATTGTTATAATTGCCAATTGCTGGTAAAGAAGCGATGGTTTTTTAAGTCTGTTTTAGGTATGAAAAAAATAATTCCTGGTTTAATATTGTTTTTATGGTTTAACGTGAGCTTTGGCCAGTCATCAAATCACGATCTGTATTTTGATACCCTTGCAAAACGATGGGATGAGGCAATCCCTTTGGGCAATGGAATGCTTGGTACACTGGTTTGGCAAAAAGGGGAGCACCTGCGTTTTTCTTTGGACAGGGCCGATCTTTGGGATATGCGCCCTATGAAAGGTTTGCACCGGAAAGAGTTTAATTACCAATGGGTTATTGATCAGGTGAACAAAAAAGATTACGCCCCGGTACAGCAATATCTTGATGCGCCGTATGATCAGGAACCCGCACCTTCCCGTATCCCCGGTGGTGCATTGGAATTTGACACTAAAAACTGGGGGAAAGTGCAATCTGTGCATTTATCCGTTAGCCATGCAGTATGCGAGGTAAAATGGGTAAATGGGATTATATTAAAAACATTTGTTCATGCAACAGCACCTGTTGGCTGGTTCAGGTTTGAAAATATAAAGGCTGATTTTGAGCCCGAATTAATAATGCCTAGATACCAGGGTGCGGTGAAGATATCAGGTGACCCGGTTGGTGGGGATGATCTTTCAAGACTTGGATATGCCCAGGGAATAATTAAACATCAGGGTAATAGCATCACCTATACGCAGCAGGGCTGGGGTGGCTTTACGTATGAAATTAATGTGAGATGGCGGAAAATAAGTCCGGCTACGATTGAAGGTGTATGGAGCATATCATCACAATATCCTGGTAAAAAAATAAATGCCCCGGCATCTGCAATAACACAGCAGGCTTTGCAGAAGCATTATACGGATATATTGGTTTCGCATAATTTATGGTGGCGCAATTTCTGGAGCAGATCTGCTATTTACGTGCCGGATACTTTATTGGAAAAGCAATGGTACCTGGAGCAGTATAAATTTGGCTCGGCATCAAGGCAGGGTGCACCGCCAATTTCTCTTCAGGCGGTATGGACAGCCGATAATGGGCGCTTACCACCATGGAAAGGGGACTATCATCATGACTTGAATACACAGCTAAGTTATTGGCCTTGCTACAGCGCTAATCATCTGGAAGACGGTATGGCTTACCTTGATCATTTGGATGCAAATAAAGCCAACTATAAACGCTATACAAAAATGTATTTCGGAAAAGAAGGCTTGGCTGTGCCTGGCGTAACTACACTGGACGGAACAGAAATGGGAGGCTGGATACAGTATTCGCTTTTGCCTACCGTATCCTCGTGGTTGGCACAGCATTACTATTTGCAATGGCGCTATAGTATGGATAGAAATTTCCTTAAAAACAGGGCTTATCCCTGGATAAAGGATGTTGCTATTTTTCTTGAAAATGTGACCTCTAAGGGAAATGATGGGTTTCGCAAACTACCTATTAGTTCAAGCCCCGAGATAAATGATAACGATCTAAGCGCGTGGTTTCCGCAGAACACAAATTATGATCTGGCACTAATGAGATCGACATTTAAAATAGCTGCCGAATTAGCCGGTGAACTGGGGTTAAAGAATGATGCTGACCATTGGAAGAAAATACAATCAGAGTGTGGAGATTTTGCGCTAACCCCCAATAACGAGCTGATGTTTTCGCCCACAATGGCTTATAATCAGTCGCACAGGCATTTCTCGCATATGATGGCTATCCACCCCCTCGGGTTAATAAAATGGGAAGATGGCACAAACTCACAGCATATTATAAAAAATAGCATTCACTTATTAGATAGCATTGGGCCTGCTTACTGGTGCGGATATTCCTATGCGTGGCTGGCCAATATGAAAGCAAGGGCAAAAGATGGGGATGGTGCGGCAAAAGATCTGCAAATATTTGCAAAAGCTTTTTGCTCGGTCAATAGTTTTCATTTAAACGGCGATCAGACAAAATCAGGCTACTCAAAATTTGAATATCGTCCATTTACACTCGAGGGGAATTTTGCCTTTGCGGCCGGCCTGCAGGAAATGCTTATACAAAGTTATGCCGGTTTTATAGAAATTATGCCTGCAGTGCCAAATGACTGGAGGAACATTGACTTTGAAAACCTTCGTACAGAAGGCGCTTTCCTTGTAAGTGCCTCAAAGAAAAACGGACTTACTTCGTTTATCAAAATAAAAAGTGAAAAAGGCGGAAAATGTATTGTAAAAACCGATATCCCGGTGAAACAAATAAAAGTGCAAAGCAGGCCGTTGCCAAAAATCACTCAAAGTCAGGATGGCAAAACATGGGTTGAAGTTGAATCAAAGCCGGGGGACATGATTTTTATCATCAACACTTTATACCCGGTTAATTAAAATTAATAGTTTATAAGCATATGACACGTATT